>JAYOAN010000090.1:0-6499 GCA_038104285.1 Halieaceae bacterium | reverse complement strand
ATCGCCTTCGGACTCGGCCGCGCAGGCGCCAATGTTGTCATCGGCGATGTCGACGCCAACGCAATGGAAGCCATCGCCACAGACCTTGCTGCAGAGAATATTCCGCATCGCGTTGAGCGCTGCGATGTGACGTCAACTGAGAGCCTGCAAGGCCTTCTAGACGCGTCGCTTGAGACCTTCTCGCAAGTGGACTTGGTATTTGCCAACGCCGGAATCGGTGCCGGCGAAGCGGGCCCCATCTGGGGCTTCTCCGAGAAGGACTGGCAGTGGTGCTTCAATGTGAATCTTTGGGGCGCCGTGAATAGCATCAACGTATTCATGCCCTACCTGATCACGCGTACTGACAGAACCCACATGATCATTACTGGCTCGGGCAATGGCGCCTACACCGTGCTACCTGATGTTCCGATCTACACCGCGACAAAAGCCGCCGTGCACACCATCACCGAGAACCTGCACTACCAGGTGCAAATGGGCGGTTTGCCGGTGGTTGTCAGCGCCCTATTCCCTGGCCCCTATGTGGTAGAAACCGGCTTATTTAACTCAGGCCGGGTTCGTCCCGAGGAGTTTGATAAGGGTGTCACAGGCAACGAAACGGGCATCAACTCAGTCGAAGATATGAAGCGGATGGCTGAGGAGTATGGTTTTGATCTCAAGACCACGCATCCCGATGAAGTTGCGGAGATGGCCCTTGCCGGTATTCCAGAGGGTAATTTCTGGTTGCTAACGCACACTGAGGACAGTATGGCCAAAGTACAGCGTCGCGCCGATATGATTATCAACAAAACGACGCCGGTACCGGAATCTGTGGGTTAAATAAATCCGCACGCGAGGCCTGCCGTTCGCAGCAGTTCGAGGCAATTCGAGGTAATTCGAAAAAAGCGCCCCGCGACCAAAGTACATTGCGAGAAACAGCTCGCGAAATAAAAACAGCTAAAAGAACGATAACAAAGGAAGAACATCATGACTGACGCACAAGCCCCAATGGGTGCACCGGGTTGTATCATCAACTGGCCGATGCTCAAGATTCACTACCGCACCGATCCGGAAGCCATTGCAGCACTTTTACCTCCGGGCATCACAGTCGGCAAAGAGCCCAATGTGAATCTGACGGTTTACAACTTCCCAGTACCTGATGTTCCCGAGTATGGCGTCGTCACAACGGTAAACGCCGATTTTGATGGTATCGAGGGTGAGTTCACGCTGGGCTACGGCATCGATCAGGAGTCGGCAATCTTCATCTCGCAAGAGATGAATGGTCAGCCCAAGTACCCCTGTGAGATCGACTACCACCGTTTGGGCCCAATGGTTCGTGCAAAGTGCACGCACCAGGGCTACACCTTCCTCGAGTTTGAAGGCATGAGCGAAGGTCCGACCGACCCAGGTGATGAGTTCGTGCAAAACGAGTGGTGGATCAAGGTATCGCGCGCAGTCAGCATCGGTGGTCCCGCGACGGGCTATGACTTCCCGCCACATGTTGTGCATGTAGCGAGCAAGTACGGCACTGCTTGGAAAGAGAACGTACAAGGCCAATTGGTACTTCGTGACAGTCCATGGGACCCGCTGGCGAGCAAGCTCCCAATGCGTGAACAGCTGTCTGCCTACCTCTGGTGGCCCACGTTCTTGGATCGTTCGATCACGCTCTCCAAGCCTTTGGACCCCGAGGCATTCCTGCCCTTCGCTGACACAATTTCTGGCTCGCGATGGCCAGGCGTCAATGGTGCTCCCGGTAAGTAACCGTGTCTGCATCGACTGATCTCGCTTCGAGGGTTCAGGCCCTCGAAGACATTGAGGCTATTAAACGTCTAAAGGCGCGTTGGTGGTTCGCCTGTGACACCCGAGATATCGCAGGCATGCGGAGCTGTTATGACGAGGATGATTTCCTCATCGACTTTGGCTTCATAGGCGAGTTCACGGATATGGACGCTTTTATTGGTGTTTTCGAATCGCTCGCCTGCCACCCCACACACGTTGATATGCATCATGGTACGGCGCCAGAAATCGAGATGACCGGACCTGACACGGCGAAAGGCCGTTGGCGTATGCGATTCCAACTTCTTGAAACCGAGCAGAAGCAAGTGCAGCTGATGAGCGGTTACTACGAGGATGAATACGCGCGGGTTAATGGTGAGTGGAAGATGCGCGTCTCAAAGTACACGCTGATGTCCAATCTCTTCCTTTCATCCGCTGAGGGTGTTGTCGCGATCGAACAGATCGGTAGCGCGCCCGGCTTGGTCACTGAGCAATAAGGGTTATCGCATGGCCGCTAACAATATGGCTGCCAAATGGGATGCATTCTGCGACACGCTGAAAGCCGCAGGACAAGAACTGACGAAGGATCACGTCCCTCAAGACGAGCAAAGCCAAGCTGAAGGCTTGCGTTACCTATCCAGAATGGCGCGAGCGGCACTCGAGTGGTACGTCGAGTTCAACGACGCTGCCTTCCCAGTGCTCTATCAACCTGCTCACGAGACGATCAAGCTCGGCGCTGATAACCCCGACAATATCTACGAAAAAGCCGTTATCGATGGACGATTCGACTATCGTTTAACGGGCATACGCGGGTCTATCGACTACATCAGCTTCGCGACGAGCAAAGGCAGTTACGCAGAAAATTTCAAACAGATCGAAACGGGGTTTCTCGACAGCAATACGATTGAGATCGACGCTGATGGCAACTTCGAGATCATCCTTAGCGCCAGGGAACAGTCGGGCAACTGGCTGCGTATGGATAGAGAATCCGAGTCGCTGCTGATTCGTCAGACCTTTCTGGATCGAGCGCTCGAGACCCCTGCTGAGGTGCAAATTCATCGTGTCGATCGGTCAGCGACTCCCGACCCATTGAGCGCGCAGAAGATTACGACCGACTTCGACAAGGCAATGGCGTTTTATCGCAATACCGTCGGTTTGTTCTCCCAGTGGAGTAAAGAAATCCGGGAAAACCCCAACAGCCTTCCGCTTTGGGATCAGGCTTTTTGCCAAGCCGTGGGCGGTGACCCCAACATCATCTACTACCACGGGCACTTTCGCTTGGCCTCAGATGAAGTCATGGTGGTGACGCTACCCTCTGTTCCCGACTGCCAAACCTGGAACCTGCAAGTTGATAACTACTGGATGGAGTCTCTCGACTACCGATATCACAAGATTTCAATCAACCGACATACGGCCAGCGTTAACGCTGACGGCTCGGTCGATATACACATCGCAGTGAAAGACACTGGACACGCAAACTGGCTTAGCACCGGCGGTCACGTGGAAGGTACGCTCTGCTTCCGGTGGGTGGGCTGTAAAGATCCCGTAAACCCCACCACCCGAATCATGGGCTCCTCGGACGTTAGCGCGTGAGTCAGGAGGCATCTGCACCTCAACCTAAAACCTCGACGACTCGGCGCCTCGGTCGGCTGGCAAGTGTCATTGCAGCCATCCTGATTGTGGCGTCGATCAGTTACACACTCGGCAACTTCAACGCACGAGATACGATCAGTCGACCCGATATGAGCTGGGCCTTGGGCTCGGCGGCTGCCATAAAAATAAGTGATCTATCGATCAGTCTCGAGCATGCGGCAAACGCCATTCGTGAGCGTAATCCGGAGGCTTCAGAAGCCGACTTGGGCAAAGCCTATGACTACCTAAGCGGGTTGTTAGCCGCATCGGTCGAGATGCATATCGCTAAAGGCGACCCGTTACAGCCAGCGTTTACCAACTGGATGAGCGACTACCGCAAATTTTTGGGTGATAGCCCCGATGCAATCTACTCAACTGCACCAATCGACGCTGATAGTAAGTACGAAGTAGCCATCACTACGGGCTCTGCCGACTACTTGGGATTTGTTGTTTATGAGCGTAACCCCATAACCGGGTGGAATCGTGTGGCAGACAGCACCAGCATCGTGCCCGATGCCGAAAACAGCGTATTCCGTATCCGGTTGACCCACGAATCGAGTGACGAGATACCTGAAAGTAAGACATTAGATACGCCGCTGGAGAAAAGCACAGGAAGTACAGAGGGTGCTGAGGGTGCAGTAGGTATTAAAGATGAAAAGAGTACGCCATCTATCGATTCCCACGACGGTATCTCAGAGGCTCAAATGCAAGGCGCAGAGCCGGGCTCCGAGCAATTAACACTGCAGCTCAGCGATAGCAGTCACCTGATTATGGTTCGAGAGTATTTCTTTGATTCAGGGCCCCGCCAGCCTTCGATGCTGACCATTGAGCGCTTGAAAACTACAGCCAGGGCTATTACTGGCGTAATAACTCAGACCGGCACATCCGGTCAGAGTGCTACCCCCTTTGAAACGCGCGCAGCGAACGCGGTGAACTTTTTTAATCAGACCTGGCAAGGCAGTCTTGCGCTCGCCGACGCACTCAAAGAAACAACAAACAGTTTTGATCGTCCCGCTACGGTGTCTCCGGATTTCGTGGGCATTTTCTATCCGACGCCCGACAACGACTACCACGGCGGCTCTTTCTCGCTCGAGCCCGGTGAGGCTCTCGTTGTTGAGGGGGAAGTGCCTTCGGCCGCCTTCTGGAGCATCACCTTACAAGACCATTGGATGCAGTCTATCGAGTCCAATGGACAATCCGCCTCGCTCAGAGGCAGTGAAATCACAAACCGAGAGGGTCGTTACCGTGTTTGGATTAGCGATACTCCACCGCCAGAGGGTGAAGACTGGCTCGACACGGGAGACGAGTCGGAGGGGTTGGTGGCGATACGGTATTTACTAGCTGATAAGGCAACAGCACCAACTGCGAATCTAAAGACGCTGAAAAGTCGATCTAATGACGAAGCCCGGACCGCGTCGGGGCTGTAAATCTTATGGGGGGCCAGACTGTGCTACTTGCTGATCAACTCGTTACCAACGCACTGGAAGTCGCGAACGCTTCAGCGTTTAGCGACTTGAGTTTCCGCCCCCCCTTCGAATCCCTGGTCAAAGGACTGAATACCGAGGCATCCCTTAATGAGATTGGTAGGCAGTTTCATGCGGCTCGCTTGACCGATTTGCTCGCAAACCGACTTAGACTTGAGCAATGGATCGAGCGCTATCCTGAGATTCTGGAAGAGGAAATTCTCAGCCCCATCGTCGTGATCGGACTTCCTCGCACCGGCACAACGATGCTTCACCGAAGCATTGCCGCTGATGACCAACTTCTCGCACCGCTCTGGTACGAAGTGCGCCAGCCGAGTCCGCTTAACGACAACTTTGAGCAACAAGACAATCGAATTCCAATTGCTCAGGCAGAAGTTGCTGCCATGCTGGAGGCGTCACCTGAACTTGCGGCCATCCACCCAATGGATCCGGTGGCTGCCGATGAAGAGATCATGCTGCTCGAGCACGCATTCATGAGCACCGTGCCCGAGTGTTACGGCTTCATGCCCGATTACGGCGACAGTCTCTATGAGCAAGATCAGTCTGCAGCTTACGATTACCTCTACCTGCAGCTTCAGTTTTTGCAGTGGCAGAAACGGAGAAAGGGACTGACTGGGAAACGCTGGCTCTTAAAAACACCCCACCATCTTCACTACCCGGAGCATCTTTTTGCGCGCTTCCCAGACACAGTAGTCATTCAGACTCACCGGCACCCGCTCGAGGTCATCCCCTCTTACGGCAGCATGATGGCGGCGCTCGCATCACCCTTCACTGACAAGCTTGACCCCATTGCCATGGCCCAACATTGGGCAAATAAATGGCAGGAAGGTCTCGCCAAGACTCGGGAGTTCCGCGACAACGGGCATGACGATCGCTATCTGGACTTGTGGTTCAAAGATTCAGTGAGCGACCCTGAAGCCACGATTCGGCGGATTTATGAATTCACCGGACAAACCCTAACCGAAGCAGCTCTTGAGGAGATGGCTCGTTGGCGAGAAATGAATGCGCGTGAGAACCGCCCCGAGCACCATTACCAGTTATCCGATTATGGATTCACTCCCTCAGGCATTGAGGATCAGTTTGGCGACTATATTGCACGGCATGTAGCGTCGTAATGCTCTTTATGAGGCCATTACTGACTCTCAACATAGGCCTTTAACGCATTGGCTGTGTCATCAAACGCTCGCTTCACCCACGGCCCTGCAAAGCGCATAACATGAATGCCGTGAGGTCCTAAAAAAGCATCTGTCGAATAGTACTCACAGCTCTCAGGACCGGTTGAGATAACGAACTGGTCTCGGCGCGCAGGGTACGGCCACTCATCGACCCATGGCGCGGACCAAGAGACGAGACGAGGCTCATCAATTTCGGTGATGAACTCTACGTTATCGAAGTACTGCCCTTCCTCCGTGTAGCTTTTGAGCTTCATCGATAGGGGCTCGCCAACTTCAAGAACGCCCGATGCCTCAACGCAGAAAGGGTTCCACTCGCTGTATCGGTCAAAATCAACCAACACATCCCACACGACCTGCGCAGGTGCCGCGATCTGTACGGTGATTGAGCGAACGATTGCGTTGGGGTCGACTGCCAGCTTCTCATCTTCTGTCATATCGCTCTCCTTAAAAGCTTCT
>JAYOAN010000089.1:0-6612 GCA_038104285.1 Halieaceae bacterium | reverse complement strand
ATGTATATACGCAGAAAGACGTGGGTAGGCCTTGCCTAGCGACCCTGTTTTCGCGGACTATTCATGCCATTCTTTTTTAACTTAACTTTCAACTCAAGAAGTCATGGAGACTCGTATGGCGCTTTCTTCTGGGGACAACGTCCCATCTTGCACACTGTCTGTTATGGGTGAATCAGGTCCTGCACCGCTGACCACAGATGATCTTTTCAACGATAAGCGCGTTTTGCTGTTCGCTTTGCCCGGCGCGTTCACACCCGGCTGCTCTATGGCGCACCTCCCGGGCTATGTTGCGATGGCAGATAAAATCAAAGCTGCGGGCATCGATACGATTGCTTGTCTTTCGGTAAACGACGCCTTTGTCATGGGCGCATGGGGCGAAGCACAGAACGCGAGCGAAATCGTGATGGTTGCTGACGGAAATGGGCAATTTACTGATGCGATGGGTCTCACGCTCGATGCAACAGGCTTTGGCATGGGTAAGCGCAGCCAACGCTATGCCATGATCGTAGACAACGGCGTGATCACCCACATAAACGTTGAGGAAGGACCTGGCGTTGATGTCAGCTCTGCCGAGACAATGATGGGATTGCTCTAATTCCCCACAACTGGGTGTCTAGCTTGAAATAGGCGCTCGACTTAGAGGCAATGCGCTTACACTTTAGCGAGTGCCGTGTTGCCTCTGATTTTATCTCCCAGTTCAACGAACACGGATTCGCTACTCATCAAGCTGCTGTGACGGCAAACACCACGCCACTGATTACCACCACGCCAAGCAAGTTCACCCAAACACCCCACCGAACCATGGTTTGAATGCTGATTTGGCCGGTGCCAAACACAACGGCATTGGGCGCGGTTGCCACGGGCAACATAAACGCACAGCTCGCGCTCATCGCAGCGGGCACCATCAAAATCATTGGATCGATCTGAGCCGCCATCGACGCGGCCGCTAATATCGGCATCAATAACGCAGTCGTTGCCGTATTCGATGTTGCTTCGGTAAGCGCAGTGACCAGTGCAGCTACGACCACAATGGCTAGAAGTGTGGGGACCAGCGCCAAGCTTGCCAGTAGCTCTCCGACCTGAGCACTCAGACCTGAGGTAACAAAGCCCTTAGCAAGGGTAATCCCGCCCGCGAATAACAGCAGTACGCCCCAAGGTATTGCACTAGCTTGCTCCCAACTTATTAAGGGCTCGCCTGACTTATCGCGTGTTATGAACATGGCAACAACGGCGCAAAATGCTACCGCTGCGTCATTTGCCATGGGCATATCAAGCCAGACTCGCCAACCGCCGAACGGCTCGGTGCGCGTCATCCAAGCAATAGCAGTGAGTGCAAATATAATCAGTACACGCTTCTCTGCACTTCGCCAGCGTCCGATGTCGGGAAGATCGACCGTCAAGTCGCTAGGCACCTGTTTCGCAAGGAAGATCGCGACCGTAGGCACCATCACCGCAACCACGGGAATGCCCCAGGTCATCCATTCGCTGAAACTCACGGCAGTGCCCGTGGTCTCCTCATACACCTGCATAAAGATAAGCGTTGGCGGTGTACCAATGGGCGTTCCAAGCCCACCGATACTACACGCCCATGCCAAGCCCAGAAGCAATGGCGGTGCCAATGCTGTAGGCGCACTTGAGGTCGCAATCACTGCGAGCGCCACAGGCAAAAGCATTAAGACAGTTGCCGTATTGGATATCCACATACTGAGCAGTGCCGCGGCCAACATAAAGCCCAATATCAGCCGTTTTGGTTCATTGGCACCAACAAACCTCACCACCGTTATGGCTATGCGCGTATGTGCGCCCGTTGACTCCATCCCCTTTGACAGCAAAAACCCTCCCATGAGTAATAAAATGAGGGGAGATCCGTACGCTGCGGCAACATCCGCGGGCGTGATCACACCCAGAAGTGGCAATACACCCATTGGCACTAAAGATGTGACAGGAATAGGTATGGGCTCAAAAATCCACCAAAAGACGCACAGTGTGGCGACGGCGGTGGTGATCGACGCCGCCTGCGCCTGGCCCAAGGTATCGGACAGCAAACCTGCGATAAGAGCAGCCAGCAGCCCCGGGATAATCGACGTATTTAAACTAAACCAATGCGACTTCGGCATTGCGCATTACCCATATTTGTTCGTTACACTGTCGACATGAAATCTCAGCTGTCTTCCCTTGTCGATACCTTCGACCGCCGCATCCGCTATCTCCGACTTTCCGTGACCGATCGGTGCGATTTTCGCTGCCAGTATTGCATGACTGAAGACATGCGTTTCCTTCCGAGAAAAGCGGTGCTGTCAGAGGATGAACTTGTCCGCTTGGCGAGTCTGTTCGTTGAGTTAGGCGTCGAAAAGATTCGCTTAACGGGTGGAGAGCCACTGATTCGACCCGACATTATCTCTATTGCGAGAAGACTACATGCTATCGAGGATCTCAAGGAGCTTGTGCTGACGACAAACGGCAGTCAGTTGACGCAGTTAGCGAAACCCCTTGCGGATGCCGGTGTGTCGCGTCTCAATGTAAGCCTTGACACCCTCTGTAAAACGCAATTCGCCGAACTTTCTAGAACCGGCAGTCTAGACAAAGTGTTATCTGGCATCGACGCCGCGATTGATGCGGGCTTTGAGCGCATTAGGTTAAACACGGTGCTACTCACCGGTCAAAATGAAGCGCAAATCGAACCCCTCCTCGACTACGCCTTGGACAAAGGGATAGACATTGCCTTCATCGAAGAGATGCCGATGGGACATATCACCCAAACTGAGCGGGAACTCAGTCTAGTACCCTCTGCCCACGTGCTATCAACAATCAAGTCGCGCTTTAATCTCGTCCCCATTGTTGGCGAGGCTGCCGATGGTCCTGCACGCAGGTACGCAGTTGAGGGGAAATCAACTCAAGTGGGTGTTATTTCACCCATCACCCACAACTTCTGCGACTCGTGTAACCGGCTTCGGGTGACACCAGACGGCCGGCTAATCCTGTGTTTGGGGCATGAGAACGCACTCGATTTACGGCAACTGCTGAGAAGCGACATGGATTCGTCCAGCTTGAAACGTGCAATTGTCGCCGCGCTTGCGTATAAACCCGAACGTCACGTGTTCGATCAACCAGATGAGCCTCAGGTTGTCCGCTTAATGAACGTCACTGGCGGTTGATCACAAACTAGGAATTTCTATGTCTAACTCGTTTCCGAAACTGGGAAGCGTCGAGAGTATTATCGATTCGCTTGCCGCCGAGGGCTATATCTGTAACGAGCAGATTGCCACTGTCGTTTACTTGGCTGCTGCCCTAGAGAAGCCCATTCTTGTTGAAGGGCCTCCAGGCGTGGGTAAAACAGAACTTGCAAAGAGCTGTGCATTGCTAACAGGCGCACCGCTGGTGCGACTTCAGTGCTACGAAGGCCTAGATGAGTCAAAGGCGATCTATGAGTGGAAGTATGGCAAGCAGCTACTGTACACGCAGCTTCTGAAAACTCAGCTTGCGGAAGTCATGGACGGCGCTACTGGACTGCGCGAGTCCGTGGAGCGGCTGCACAGCTTCGATGACGTCTTTTTCTCAAAAGAATTTTTGGAGCCACGCCCTCTCATGCAAGCGATCGATGCTGAGGATGGTGTCGTGCTGCTGGTCGACGAGATCGATAAGGCGGATTTTGAATTTGAGTCACTTCTGCTTGAGGTCCTCTCTGACTTCCAAGTATCTATTCCCGAGCTGGGGACACTCAAAGGCCGCTCGAAGCCGCTGGTGTTTCTGACGAGTAACGATACGCGGGACCTTTCCGACGCACTCAAACGTCGCTGCTTGCACTTGCACATCGATTTCCCAACAACCGAGTTGGAAGGGAAGATCGTCAGGGCACGCGTTCCTCAAATCACCGAGGCAATGACTGAGCACCTGACGTCTTTTGTCAGCAAAGTGCGCGAAATGGACCTTAAAAAGCTGCCATCAGTTTCCGAAACCATCGACTGGGCAAAAAGCTTGGTGCTGCTACACGCCGATTCACTCGATGAAGATTTAGTGCGCAGCTCGCTGAACGCGCTTCTCAAGTACGAAGACGATTTGAGCAGCGTAGTGGACAACCTCACAGAGCTCCTGAATCAGGAAGTAAAGGCTGCCCAGGGCAGCTAACGGCATGAATGCACGTCACCGTTTGAGCCAGGACGCACCGACTGATCGCTTACTCGCCTTTATCGAATTCCTGCGGGGCCGGGATATTTTTATCTCCCCCGCTGACTCGTTGGTTGCGATGGAAGTCGCTGGTCTCGTCGGTTACGCGAATCGGCAACTGCTCAAAAACGGTCTTGGAAGCGCTCTCGCGAAGTCGAAGTTTGAAATAGAAATTTTCAACGAGGCGTTTGAGCAGTACTTTGGGGTTCCAGAGGACGAAAAGCCAAAGGCGCAAAATAACGAGTCGAAAGACGCGTCAGAAAGTGAGCAACCCAGCCCTGAACAGCTGGGACAGCAGCTGGCACAGGCACTCGAGGCTCAGCCCGAACTCTCAAAAAACCTCTCAAGCGATCTTGTTGAGGCGCTTAAAAGCGGTGATGAGGCTGCCATTGCAATAGCTGTCGAGACCGCTGCACAGCAGGTCGATGTCTCTGCGATTAAGCTCTTAACACAACGCGGGCAATACATCCGTAAAATGCTGGACGCGCTGGGCGAGCAAGCACTGAGAGATGCAGCCGTCGAATTAGAGAGCACCGAGCCGGCCGCGTTCGAGGCGGTGCAAGCATTGCGCGAGCAACTGCGGAATAAAGTGCGCGATCGCGTTGATCGAGCCTATATGGTGCACGCCAGTGGCGACGCTGAAGACATGCTAGATGAGGCCTTAAGCAACATGTCGCTAGGCAACGTCGATCAGCACCATCGTGCGCGGCTGAAGCGCTTACTCGAGAAAATGACACGCAAGCTTGCGGCCCGACACGGTCGAATTAGAAAGCGCGTTAAACGCGGTCAATTAGCCGTGCCTCCCACCTTGCGAAAGGCCATGGCGACAGACGGAGTCCCTTTTAAGCCCCAGTGGCGCAAGAGCCTTCGAAGGAAGCCGCAAATTCTCATTCTTTGCGATGTCAGTGGCTCAGTCGCTGCCTACGCGAAGTTCTTGTTGCTATTCGTCCACTCCTTGCAAGATATCTTGCCGAGAACGAGGAGCTTTGCCTTCTCCTCGAATTTGGGTGAAGTGACCGAAACCTTGCGCGCACTGCCCGTTGAAACAGCAATCGAACGAGTGAATCTCAAATACGGTGGCGCCACCGATTATGCAAGAGCCTTTGAGGACTTTGCTGATCTGGCTATGGCGGATATCAACCGCGTAACCACAGTGATCGTTCTCGGTGATGCGCGAAATAATAATACCGATCCCAGGTTGGATCTTCTGGCAGAGATCCGCTCCAAGTGTCGCCAGCTAATCTGGCTCAACCCAGAGAGTCAACGCAGTTGGAGTACCGGTGATTCGGAGATGGCCGGGGTCATGAGAAACTCTGACGTTGCCGCAGAGTGCAGCACCTTGAAACAGCTCGAGCGCGTGATCGACACGCTGCTTACTGAGTTGAATAGCTAGCCATGGGAGTCACCTACTTATTACGTGGATCGCATCGCAGGTAAGTTCGTAATCTCCAGCTGAAGTTCTATGGGTCGTCCTCACGCATAGATATCCTTGCGAGGCTGGGGGCTCATTTTTCGATTCATTTTTTACCGTCAATCGTTATCTTGAAGCGACAGTCCACTAATTCCTTGAGTGGCCGTAACGTCTCTCGCGAGTTTTATCTTGAGACGCACATTGTTAACGGAGTCCGCATTGCGAAGCGCTTCCTCCTCGGAAATCTTTCCACTGTGACGTAGCGCAATCAGCGCCTGATCAAACGTTTTCATGCCCTGATCAATCGATTTCTCCATCACTTCCTTTAGCGCATGGATATCGCCCTGAAGAATCAGATCTTTGATGAGCAGTGATGCCAGCATAACCTCTATCGCAGCACACCGACCTCCTACCATGGTGGGGATTAGGTGCTGCGACATGATGCCCAAGAGATTAAGCGATAAATCCATCAGTAGCTGTGAACGCCGCTCCTCGGGAAAGAAGTTCACTATTTGCTCTAGCGCCTGGTTCGCATTGTTTGCGTACAAGGTTGAAACGCAGAGTTGACCCGTTTCGGCAAACGAAACCGCATACTCCATAGTCGTTCTGTCACGAATCTCACCAATATAAATAACATCTGGCGCTTGCCGTAATGTGTTCTTTAGCGCTGCATCCCAACTTCGCGTATCCACCCCTAGCTCAAGCTGATTTACGATGGACTTCTTGTGCGAATGGACAAATTCGACAGGGTCTTCAATGGTCACAATATGACCACCCATAGAACTGTTGCGATGGTCTATCAGCGAGGCCACCGTTGTCGATTTGCCTGAACCGGTTGCTCCAACTACCAACACCAAGCCTTGCTTTGCCTTGATCAAATCAGCGGGAGTCGAAGGCAAACCCAACTGCTCCATCGCGGGTATACCAACGACGATGTAGCGGACGACCATGCCCACTTCGTTACGCTGTTTAAAAGTGTTTATACGAAAACGACCGACACCTGCCAGCGATATGGCTAGGTTCATCTCTAGCTTCTC
>JAYOAN010000088.1:0-6624 GCA_038104285.1 Halieaceae bacterium | reverse complement strand
CTTTGCCGCTGATTCGAGATAGCTCACATGGCCCGGGTGGATAAGATCAAAACACCCATTTGTCATCACAAGTCGCTGATTATTGGCCTTAAGCTGCAATACAGCGGCAAGCAAATCCGCCTCATCGACAACACCAAACTCCGGTGGCACGTTAACCGCTAACTCAGCGTCCGCAGCCTGTGCAAGCTCGTCCCGAGAAATCGAAGCGGTCCCCACCTTCCCCACAACCAAACCCGCTGCGATATTCGCAAGACGCGTGGCATGTTCTAGCGAGGTTTGACTTGCAATCCCCGCAGCAACCGCGGAAATCACCGTATCGCCCGCCCCGGTCACGTCAAATACCTCTTTGGCAAGTGCGGGAAGATGCAGAGGATCACCGTCTCTCGGCTGGAGCGTCATACCGCGCTCACTTCGCGTCACGAGCACCGCGTCAAAGTCATAATCCGCACACATCGCTTTTGCCGCGTTACTAATTATTTCGTCCGACTGATTACAGGCGCCGGCAACCGTTTCAAACTCCGACAAATTAGGCGTAATCATGGTCGCGCCGCGATAGCGTGCGAAGTCGGTGCCTTTCGGATCTACAAGACAGGGAATGTTTCGCTCGCGACAAACCTCAATCAATCCTTCGATACGAGAAAGCGTGCCCTTGGCGTAATCACTCAGTAGCACAACATCGTGTTCGGCAATAAGGTTGCTGACGTACTGGAGAAACATCTCATCCGCATAGTCATCCAGGGGTTGCTCGAAGTCCATGCGAATGAGTTGCTGGTTCCGGCTCAATACTCGAAGCTTAACGATCGTTTCAGCCTCGCAAGGCATTACCGACCATCTGACACCGCGAGTCTCAACCGCCGTTCGTAAGATCTTTGCATGTTCGTCGTCACCCGCGAGGCCCGATAAGGTGGTTTCTACGCCGAGAGCCGCAAGATTCACAGCCACGTTCCCTGCCCCGCCAGGGCGATCGTCAACTTCGCCCACATTGACCACAGGGACCGGCGCCTCGGGACTCATCCGCGTAGCGCTACCATGCCAGAACCGATCCAGCATGACGTCACCGACGACAAGCACCTTAGCGTTCTGGAAATCAGGGATGTTTGCCATGAAAAGGTTCTCTACTCCTGTCAGGACCGTCGATAGCGAGGCCGCTGACGTCTATACTCTTACGTTCAGTTTATTCGATATTGCTCGTAGTGGATTCGTCGCTCAACACCTGCCCCAAAGCCTCTACTACTTCAGCGGGTAATAATTCAGTCATGCAGGTAAATGCGCCACCACAGGTTGGGCGGCGCTTACACGGGGCACAATCAAGGCCGTGATAAATCACTCGGACATTGTCTCGACCTGTCTCAGTGTAGGGGCAGGTAGAACCAAACAGGGCTACCGTAGGTACGCCCGCCGCGATTCCCATATGTGTCAGCCCGGTATCTACACCAATAACCGCTTTTGCCTTGCTGACAAGACTAGCGCTAACCCCTAGCGGGTGCGTTCCTACCCAGTTCTCTACGGAGAGCCCCTCGAGCATTTTTGCTGCCTCGTCACGGTCAGCAGGACCACCAAGACAGCCCACTATATGACCCTTGTCGCAGAGCGACTGGACGAGTGCGCGCCAGTGCTCGGGTGTCCAGTGCTTCTGAGGGCGCGTTGTGAACGGGGCAATGGCGATATAGCTACCTGGGTCGGCAACATTGGAAGCCCGGACGTGATCTTCATCCGTCAAGCCAAGCACCAACTCGAACTGCTCAGTATTCCAGCCGAGTTCCTGCGCTAATCCTAAATACTCAGAGCTGATTCTCGACGTTATTTGTTTGGGATACCGCTTTGATAGAAACAACCCATTCGGTTCCTTCGATTTAAAACCAATACGGTCACGACAGCCTGTTAGCCACGCTAGAAAGGCGCTTTTTAGCAAGCCTTGGGCATCCACCACCAAGTCGTAGTTGCGCGCTTGCAGCTCGCGTCGAAAGCCTCTGACGGCCTTGAAGAGCGCGATTAAACGTTTCTCCTCCCACAACGCTCGCCATTCCTGCCGGGGCCAAAGAATCACTCGTCCGACGGATGGCATCCCGACAATAAGCGGTCGAACCACACCCTCTGCTAACCAATCGATCTCCGCATCGGGATATCGACGCTTGCAGGCCTCCACAAGTGGGGACGCGAAAACTACGTCGCCAATCGCGCTCAAACGGATAATCAAAACTCTCTTTGAGGAACTTACTGCCATCGCTCGTTCAATCGGCGTCGATAACCGGCAGAGGTGTCGGATAAGGACAATCGCGATCGAGGGCAATGAGCAACGTAAAGGTAAGGAAGATTAAGTTGCCACCAATGTAGCTATAAATCCCTACCGCAGTACCAATCGGAAAGACAGCGAGAATCGCGACTAAGGCGGCCACTGCAACAGGCATCCGCTCGTCTTTCAGATAGCCCCAAAGTAAATACAGAAGCACCGCGTATCCCAGCAATCCAATGACACCTGTTTCGGCCATAACCTCCAGCAGGGTTAGGTGAGGATGCCAAGTTTCCGATACACCCGTGCCCTGAAAAGCTTCCTGAGCAACCGCAAACGTCCCGAAGCCTCGAATGCCTACCCCGGTAAACCAATGCTCTTTGAACGCGATCCACGCACTTTCCCAAAGCTGAGGCTGATACAAGATAGATTGATAGCGAGCGGGCGCCTCGGCAATGGTGCTCACCTGTCCCGTGACGATTGATAAGTAATACCCCACTAGCAAGCCAATGATTCCGGAAATAACGAACCCCGCAATCTGCCGCTTTGCGCCAACCTCGGGGTGGCGCAGTGCCAGCGTCGCCCATGCTGCAAGCCCAATGAGTGCCAGTACCGCTGACGATTGATGGCTACTCATCACAATTGCGGCGTATACGGGCAGAGACAGAATACCGATTCCGATCCCCCCCGCGCGCCGCAGTGCCTCAAGAAAAAACGGGGAAAGGATTGCTATTGTGGCGCCATAGCCAAGCTGCAACGATCCAGTTACCACAGCCCCGGACTCGCCTAACTCAATAAGCGGGTCCCCTAACAGGCTGACGCCCGTCAATAACTGGATGAAGCCATCGATGGCCCACGCCACCAGCAAGATGCCCAAAAGGGACATGATCTGTTTAGCATTACCCTCCTCGAGCTTTGCGCTTAGAACTACCCAAGCAGCAAGGCCATAGGCCGCAAACCGGAAAGCCGCAGACAATCCACGATCAGGGTTTAGGGACATGATTAGGCTGATGAACCCCGGTACCGCGATACAGGCGAACAAAATTGCCGCGCGCTTCATTCCCTCAGTGGATAGGACCGCTTTTCGATCTGTGAGAAAGCCGCCAATTGAGATAACGACCATCAGCCAGATCAGCTGACGCGTAGCAACGCTCACCGCTAGGGAGAAAAAGAGGAATCCCCACATCAGTGGAGCTGGAATCAGGGTTTGCTGCGACATTGTTGTGAGTTTTAGGTGCCTAGGCTTCCTGAAAATATGGGATTGAGGTTAACGAAATGCATGGCGCAACTCCAGCCAACACCCGTTAATAAGCCAAAAATCAACAATTTGACTTGCACCGCTGTTCGCCAACGTGTTTCATCGCGACATGCTGTTATCACACCAGAAGAAATTCCTGTTTATCCACATTGCGAAGACAGGTGGCACAAGCGTTCGATCTGCTCTCCAAAAGTATCGTTGGCGCGACCCCTACTACGCGCCAATTTGGCTTGCGAGCAAACTGAGCGGTATGGCAAACCATGAACTTGCCATAAAACTTCCGAGGCACTCTAAGGCGATTACTGCCAAAGAAATGCTTCCTCATGCGTTTTACGACTCGTTGTTTAAGTTTGCTTTCGTGCGTAATCCTTGGGATTTGCAGGTGAGCTCTTACCACCATATCCGGCGTGAGCGACCTCAACTCATGAAACCCAACGAAAGCTTTGCCGAGTTTCTACACCGTAAGTTTGACCCCGACCGCGAGTGGCAGTACCACATCGACACATCGATCACGCCGCAATCGCATTATCTGGTGGACCTCAACGGCGAGCTCATCGTGGATTTCATTGGGCACTACGAAACGCTGCAGCAGGACTTTGATCACTGCTGTAAGACCATTGGGATTCCGAAAGTCGAGCTGCCTCACAAACGCAAAGCGGGTGATCGACTTGCTTATCGCGAGTACTACACACCGGAGACTCAGGCGCTTGTGGAAAAGGCTTTTGCTCGTGACATCGAGCTTCTCGGCTACACCTTTTGATATTGCTCAATTCATTGATCAGACGTCACAACGGTAAAGTCACTCTCGCTAGCTGAGAAAGTGTTACTTCTGGGGCCCTTTTCTATAGGGGCTAATCACGCCAAAGAAAATCGAGTGACGCGACACTGTCTCCATGTCAATCGGAGCCCGATTTCCTGCATTCCGCTTACTGACTGATTTGAGGTTGCCGACTAAACAGAAGTTTTAGTAGCCTCTAGCGCTGCCTCGAGAAGACTACTGACCTTAGTACTAGCATCGTGGGGCTTTCCTTCCGTCACATGGTAACGGTCAGGAACACCCGCTCTCTCCGCTGCGACCATATCCGAGACTTTGTCCCCGACCATAATCGATCGAGTTAGGTCGATATCGTGATCGTAAGCGGCCTGTAACAACATACCAGGTTCGGGTTTTCGCAACTCTGAAGCGACTCGGTAACGCTCCAGGTCTGCGTCTTCAAGATACGGGCAGTAATAGACTGCCGATAGTGTCACGCCTCTGGCGGAAAGGTCAGTTTTCATTGTCTCCATAAGCGAGAGAAAGTCGTCCTCGGTGTAATACCCCCGTGCGATCCCCGACTGGTTAGTCACCACGAAGAGTTTAAAACCAGCACTCTGCAGCTGCTTCAGACCTTCAATGGCCTCAGGAAGATATTCAAAATCCTCCCACCGACCGACGTACCCCGAGTCCACGTTGATGACGCCGTCACGATCTAAAAATGCTGCAGCAACCGACATTAGCGGTCTCAATCAATCTCTAAATGGCGTTCAATGAGTGCACAGAGCAGATGCCCGATTACAATGTGCATCTCCTGAATTCGGGCGGTAACGTCCGAGGGAACAACGAGTGACAAATCAACGGCCGTATGAAGATCCCCGCCCGACTTACCGGACAAGCCAATGACGCGACTACCTTGCTGGCGCGCCACCTCAACCGCTTTTAGGATATTTGACGAGTTCCCGGAGGTTGAAATGGCTATCAGGACGTCACCCTCCTCCGCAAGTCCCTCAACTTGCCGACTGAACACCTGATCATAACCGTAGTCATTACCAATGGCCGTTAATGCTGAGGTGTCAGTGGTAAGGGCAATCGCGGGAAGCGAGCGTCGCTCGCCCACAAATCGACCAATCAACTCCGCCGCTATGTGTTGGGCATCGGCAGCAGAGCCACCATTCCCACACAAATATATCCGCTTGCCCGATTGCAATGCATTAGCACAGATTTGGCCAGCTTCAGCAATCATTGGCTCAAGCGCCTGCATGGCCCTCGCGACTGAAATATGTTCTTCAAGTGTTTTGCGGACTAAACCCTGCACCTCGTCCCCTTCATCTTTACGATATTTATTGTCGGTGCTGCATACCCACCACGTTTGAGCTGTTAGCACCTAAACCCATAGCCCAGAGATTTTGCTGTTCTCTTATCGATCATTCAGGAAGAATGGCGCTGCAATGCATTACGAGAAATACCTACTAGCCACGAACCCAAGCTACAGTTTTAAGATTACCACGGCCATATCATCAGGAACGACCCTTCATGAGTAACGATTACTTCGTAGACCCTTCTCGGGAAAATTTTGACGCGTTTAAAGCCTTAGATCGAAGCACACCTATTCTTATGCTTAACAAGCTGAAGTTTTATGAGCACGCCCAATACGAGGCAGGGCACCCTCTGGAGAACACACCCATGACGGGAGCCGATGCGTATGCCAACTACGGTAAAGACAGCGGTCCCATTTTCTCTCGCGTTGGTGGCTCAATTATTTGGCGCGGCAATTTTGAGGCTACGGTCATTGGACCGCCCGATGAACACTGGGACCAGGTTTTCATCGCACGCTATCCAAGCGCAGGTGCGTTTTTAGAAATGGTGACTGACCCGGTCTACCAACAAGCGGTAAAACATCGGCAGGCAGCCATACTCACATCGCGACTACAACGGTTTGGGGAGCTCGAGCTTGGGAATACATTTTGAACCCACGCTCGATTATGTCTTGGACCTGTGGTCGCGACACCGCCTTGCGCATGGGTTTCGACCATTCGCGCGCAAGGCGAGCAAAAAATGATCGGTGGATAGTGAAATTTGCGAGGGCAATGCGCCCTGTCAGAAACGTCTAATTGTCGCGTTTCTCAAAGCGCTCAGCGCGTTTTTCACCAATACGCTTATAGGCAATCGGGATACAAAGTATAGCGATGATTAGAAGTGTCCACATGCGCTTCAGTCCCGACTCGGACCAACAGCTGTACCCCAGGCAACCATCTCTGAGACACCCTGAGTGATCATCGACGAGGCAAACCGGACACCAACCACCATTGTGGCATCTAATCGCGCAGCGTCTTCCTGCATGCGATAGATCGCCTCCTCGCGCGCATCAGCCATCAACTG
>JAYOAN010000087.1:1890-6662 GCA_038104285.1 Halieaceae bacterium | reverse complement strand
AAATGAGAAATAAGCAATCACAAATGCCGAGTACTGCAAGTGGTAACACAACGCTAATTTCAGCGGGAACGACTGTGACAGGCGATATAAGTTTCTCAGGTAACCTCGACGTTGAGGGAAAAGTCATCGGCTCAATCAGCGCCGAGCCCGGAGCGTCAGCGCTGCTGCGAGTTGTTGCAGGGGGTTCTGTTGAGGGTGAAATTCGCGTGCCCTCTGCTTCGATCAGCGGTTCTGTTAAAGGCAATATCTACAGCGCAGAGAACCTTGAGCTTACGAAAGGCGCTGTGGTCGCTGGCGACGTTTTCTACAATCTCATTGAAATGTCGATGGGCAGTAAAATCGACGGAAACCTTAAGCACTCAACCGCGTCAGCGAAAGTCGAGCCAATCGGCTCCGTTACGCCGACGCCATCGGTTGATAAAGCCTAGGCTTGGAGCATTTATGTCGGTCGTTGCAGGATTTGACCCCACCGAAATTCGTCTCTCTGACAATGCAGTCAACAAGCTGCAGGTGTTAATCGCTGAAGAGGAAAACCCGTCGCTGCGGTTTAGGGTGTATATCACCGGCGGAGGCTGCTCGGGTTTTCAGTACGGCTTCACATTTGATGACAACACCGCTGAAGATGATTGGGTCATCGAACGCGAGGGCGTGGCAGCTTTGATCGACGCTATGAGCTACCAGTACCTGATGGGCTCGGAGATTGACTACGTCGAGGGGCTCGAGGGTTCCAGGTTCGTCGTTAATAACCCCAATGCAACCACCACCTGTGGCTGTGGCGCGTCTTTTTCAATTTAGAACCTCAATCTAGCGGCGCAATCTCGCTCCACACTTAAAACCCTTAATTTAGATCTCCAATCCTGGTTTCAAATCCAGCATGATCCGGATCGCACATTGCGGTCGAGTTATCCTCAGACCGTCATTCAGAGTCAGCAATTAGTCGCTTGCCAGAAATCGAGTCCGAGGCGGCTAGTTAGTTGGTAGCTCATCCGCCTTAAGCGCTGTAAGAGCGAAGCGCGAGCAGCAGATCAAACAGGGAAAATAACGCCTAGCACACGGTGGCCCCGCGCACCTGTGACCGTGGGTTCGTTACCAGGCTGTCCCGCGAGACATTGCTTGGCAAGCCAGGCAAAGGCCGTTGCCTCCATGTAGTCAGGGTTAACGCCGAGCCTGTCTGTAGGTCCGATTGATACGTTCCCCGACAAGGCTTGCAGACGCTCCATCAGAAAGGTGTTGTGTCTACCGCCACCAAAGGTAAAAACAGATGTGCATCCACTGAGGCTAATGGCCTCACTGGCTGTGGTTGCTGTCAATTCAAGTAGCGTGCGCTGCACATCCTCTGGCGCAATATCAGCCGCTGAGAACTGATCTAGCCATGCCAAATTGAAGTAATCCTGCCCAGTGCTCTTGGGCGCCGACTTTTTGAAATAGGGGTCTTCTTGCATAGTGGCAAGTAGCCGTTCATTCACAGAGCCTTTGCGAGCCCAGGCGCCTTCACGATCGAGGTTGAGGTCCTTGTGTCTGTAAATCCACGCGTCCATCAAGGTATTGCCTGGGCCTGTGTCAAAACCCGATACCCTGCCTTTGTCGATACAGCTGATGTTCGCAATGCCACCAATATTGAGAAAAGCCGCTGACTCAGCAGTCGG
Source organism: Halieaceae bacterium (assembly GCA_038104285.1). Taxonomy (GTDB): domain Bacteria; phylum Pseudomonadota; class Gammaproteobacteria; order Pseudomonadales; family Halieaceae; genus Luminiphilus. The sequence goes on along the minus strand of JAYOAN010000087.1, from coordinate 5,016 downwards.
TATTAGTGTCTTATGAAAAGCAGGTATGAGCGGCGCCGCTTGACCACCTGCGGCGATATCGCGGCGTCGAAAATCCCCCACTACCTTTATACCGCTTAGCTCGGCTAAGCGATGGTTATCCCCAACTTGGAGGGTGAAGGCGGCTTTGTTGTTTGGAAAATGAAGAAGCGTTTGGCCGTGATTGCCGATTGCAGTGATATGAGTTGCTTCGTACTCAGTCTTTGCAAGGAGTGCAGATACCGCTGCGGCATAGAGGTCAGCCAGTTCGACATCGAGCTCGCAAACATCAAAGACATCGCGAGACGCTCGAGTCTGAAGCGCGACAATGCGTCGTTTTAAATCCTCGGGCATAGGGAGTGAGTGACTCACTATGGTGTTAACACCACCGGTATCGTCAAAGCTCACTAGGGTCGCATCAACCGCGTCGGCACTCGTGCCGGACATAAGGCCAATGAATAGATCAGCGCTACTCACTCGTCACCTGTGTTGGTTTAGTACGGTGGCTCATTCAGCACCTGTTTCAGTGCCTGTCTGAGCACCGCTGACTTTGAGTGCCGCGAGTTGCTGAACGGGTTGCCTAATGGCCTTTTGGAATGCGGCCAGTTCGGTTTCAGGAAGCGATCGTGCTTTCGGTAGTATTTTGTGTACGGTGCGCGGGTTTCGGTGAACACCGTTTACTAAAAATTCATAGTGTAAGTGCGGCCCTGTCGCGGCCCCCGTTGAGCCTACGGTCCCGATAACTTGGCCTTGCTTGACCCGGCTGCCTTTGGCTACCCGCTTTTTGTTTAAGTGCAGGTAGTGAGTTTTGTAGGCCTCGCCGTGTTGAATAAATATGTAGTTACCATTGGCGCGGCTGTACCCCGCTTCGACAACTCGACCGTCGCCTGCAGCGTACACCGGTGTACCACGCGGTGCCGCGTAGTCAGTCCCGCGGTGAGGGCGTTTTGTCTTATAGATTGGGTGCAGCCGATTTGGATTGAAGCTCGAGCTGACGCGTGTGAAGTCTAACGGCGCTTTTAGAAACGCCTTGCGCATGCTCACACCCTCGGAATCGTAATAACCCACATCACCAAAGCTGTCAGTGAAGCGAAACGCCTCGACGAGTCGACCGTTATTATTAAATGATGCAGCGAGAATATTGCCGTCAGAATATTTCTCGTCATCCAAGAAGTTTTCCTCGTATAAAATCATGATCTCGTCGCCCTGACGTGGGTCTAGGGCAAAGTCGATGACGCCACCCAAGATGGCTGCGAGCTCCATAATGACGCCGTCGGAGAGGCCCGCTCGCGCACCGGCTAAAAACAGTGAGCTTGAGATGGTGAGCGCTACGGACCGCTGGCGAACCTCGGTTTCTCGAGTGATGATTTCTGACGAAAACTGGCCGTCCTCACGCGTGTAAACAGTTTGCTTCAGCGGTGACTCGATGTGGCGAACGGCAAGCAATTGCTTGTCCTCGTCTCCTGCAAAACCAATGAGCTGCCCCGGGAAAATTTTTCGCAGTGCTTTGCCCGTTTTACTCGTTGTTACGTCGAACACATCTCGATCTGAGAAACCCGCGCGATTAAAAATGAGGCTAAGGTTGTCACCGTTCCTCACGGTAACGTCGACCCACTCGAGTGGTGCTTCGCGCGGAACCAGTGTCTGTCCCTCGCTCATTGCCTCCCAGGCAACCTGTGTCGTTGCCAAAACGAGCGGATCAGGCTGCGACGCATCCACGGTCTGGTCATCAGCGGTGTCATCACCTAGGAAAAGCTGTCCGAGTAACACCAAGACGAGTAGACTCGCCCCACCCCAAAGCAAGCGACTTTTTTCTTCTGACACGGTGCTGCGTTTGGTGGTGTCTGTGTACAGGCGTGTTGCGCCTCGGGGTTTTGGTTGCAACGCTTTTTCCTCGACCCAGTCAGCGGGCGGTGTATTCTGGTGAATCATAACCGACAATGACGGCTTCCAGAATCTCTTGCTTGAACAACGTTGAAGCGCCCAGAAAAGTGTATGAGGCGAGCATATCAATGGCAGCCGAGGGGCTGAGTGACGGCAGGCAGTGTAGTACCATGCTGCGCTAGATCAGCGTTAACGATAAGGGAATGTAATGGGCCTTTTTGAAGACCTAAAAGCACGGGGCTTGGTTTTTCAAACTACCAATGACGAGCACTTCGAAGCATGGTTGAGCGAGCAGCCTCGGACGCTTTATTGCGGCTTCGATCCCACAGCGGATAGCTTACACATTGGCTCGTTAGTCCCACTGCTGACGCTGCGTCGTTTTCAATTGGCAGGCCACACGCCCATCGCACTCGTTGGTGGAGCAACTGGGTTGATTGGGGATCCTAGTTTCAAGGCGCAAGAGCGCTCCTTGAATACGCCCGATGTCGTTGCCGGCTGGGTTGAGCGGCTCCGGTCGCAGATGTCTCAGTTCTTGAGTTTTGATGGCAACGCCGCTGCGGTCATGGCAAATAACCTTGATTGGACGGCAGAGGTTGATGTCCTTACGTTCTTGCGAGACGTTGGTAAGCACTTCTCGGTTAATAACATGATTGCCAAGGAGTCAGTAAAGCAGCGAATCGAGCGCGAGGGCTCGGGCATTAGCTTTACCGAATTCACTTACATGATTTTGCAGTCCTTCGATTTTGCAGAACTCAACAAGCGGTATAGCTGCGAGTTACAGATTGGTGGCTCGGATCAATGGGGCAATATCACGGGCGGCATCGACCTCACGAGACGCATGAACGGCGCCTCAGTGCAAGGTCTAACCATGCCCTTGGTCACCAAAGCTGACGGTACCAAGTTTGGTAAGACTGAGTCGGGCACCATTTGGTTGGATGCCAGCAAAACATCGCCCTACGCGTTCTATCAATTTTGGCTTAGTACTGCTGACGCCGATGTTTATAAATTCCTAAAATATTTCACCTTCCTCTCGGTAGCGGACATCGACGCCATCGAGCGGGAGGACGCCGCGCGCGAAGGGCGTCCAGAGGCGCAGCGGATTCTTGCTAGAGAGGTGACAAAACTCGTCCATGGCGATGCCGGGCTGGAAGCCGCAGAGCGCATCACACAAGCTATGTTTAGCGGTGACGCCACGTCGCTGTCTGAGTCTGACTTAGCGCAGCTAAGCTTGGATGGACTCCCCAG
>JAYOAN010000087.1:0-1790 GCA_038104285.1 Halieaceae bacterium | reverse complement strand
GGAGAAGCACCATGACACCGGCTATTTTTGGTCTTGAAGGTCTCGTTATGAGTTCCTCTGAGCGTGACTTCTTTCGCGATTCAGCGCCAATGGGCTACATCTTGTTTGGACGGAATGTTGAGAATCGCAATCAGCTTCGCCAGTTGACCGATGACCTGCGCGAACTTCACGGCAGTTCATCTTTGCCTATCTTGATCGACCAGGAAGGTGGGCGTGTCGCGCGAATGCAGTCCCCCGAGTGGTTTAGCTACCCGCCTGCCGCCGTTTTTGAGTCGGTGTTTGTTAAGAATCCGGAGGCCGCAGTTCGAGCTTGCCGTGCAAATTTCGAAGCGCTAGCGCTCGACCTCGCTGAAGTGGGTATCACCGTGACCTGCGCGCCTGTGCTCGATGTGCCGGTTGACGGTGCGCATGATGTGATTGGTGATCGCGCGTTCGCGCGCGACCCTGAGTGTGTTTCAGCACTCGGTCGTGCGTGCTTAGAGGGTCTTTTGGCCGCCGGAGTTGATGGTGTTATCAAGCATATTCCTGGCCATGGGCGTGCGGCGGCTGATTCCCATCTGGCGCTACCTCAGGTGAGTGCGTCGCACACTGAACTTGCGAACGATCTCATCCCATTCAAGGCATTGGCCGATGCGTCCATGGCCATGACCGCTCATGTCATTTACGAGCGTTGGGACAGCGAGCGGTGCGCCACGCTCTCCCCTACAGTGATACAGGACGTTATCCGCGGTGAAATTGGTTTCGATGGTCTGTTGATGAGCGACGACCTCGATATGAAGGCGCTATCGGGTGACATCGGTGATCTTGCCCGCGAGGCACAAGCGGCGGGTTGTGATGTTGTCCTGAATTGCTGGGCTAAGATGAACGATATGGTAGCGATTGCTGAAAAAATGTCTGCACCGAGTTCCAAGACGCTCGACCGAATCCAGCGAGTAATGCGCGGAATATCAACCACCTCTCCGTCTGAGAAGCTCAAAGCCCGTCAACATGTATTGCTCGAGATGCGTGACGCGCTGCTCGCGTCGTAACCGACGGTCTCGTGGTATGACGCTTCGACGCATCACTGCTTTTAATCCTGCACAGGCCACCACCGATGGTGCCGGTGTTGCCATAAAACGCGTGGCTCTTATGGGTGCCCCAACCGTCGACCCGCTTTTGATGGTCGATGAGTTGCGCTCGCCCTATCGAGAAGACTTCAGCGCAGGCTTTCCCCCACATCCGCACAGAGGTATGCAAACCCTGACCTACATGTTGTCTGGCGGGATTATTCACGAGGACAGCATGGGTAATCGCGGCGAGATTCGTGACGGTGGTGTGCAATGGATGTCGGCGGGTTCAGGTGTTATTCATTCGGAAATGCCAACGCAAGACACCGAGGGTCTTCACGGCTTTCAGCTGTGGTTTAACCTGCCGTCAGCCCAGAAGATGAATACGCCTCGGTATCGTGACATTCCAGCGACAGAGCTACCCGTTTATTCATCAGACGATGTTTCACTTGTGGCAATTGCCGGTGATTGGTGCAGTGATGGCCACCCATTAATCAGTGGCCCTTTGACCGAACTTCAGCCCATTGCACAAATGGCGGATATTCAGCTCGCTCCCAATGCCACGCTGCGCTTGGATGTAGAGGAAGAGGCGAATACGGCGGTCTTCGTATTTGAGGGGGGCTTGGATGTGCAAGTCCAGAATCTCCCTGCGCCAGGCCTTGCGGTTTTTGAGGGAGGCGATAGGCTTCAAATCAAAGCAACTGCTGGTGGCGCGAGATGCTTAGTCCTGAAAGGCGCACCGAT
>JAYOAN010000086.1:2832-6677 GCA_038104285.1 Halieaceae bacterium | reverse complement strand
AACCCTATCGTCAAGCTAGAGACCAATGTGGGAGATATCACGGTTCTACTTTACGCAGACAAAGCGCCGAAAACGGTTGATAACTTCCTCGCTCATGTGGACGATGGCTTTTACAAGCACACCATATTTCACCGTGTGATTGACAACTTCATGGTTCAGGGCGGTGGCTTTGACGTAGATCTAAAGCAAAAAGACTCCGGCCGGACCGTGGTCAACGAATCGAAGAATCGCCTCCACAATGATCGCGGCACGCTTGCAATGGCGCGCACCAGCGACCCCGACTCTGCAGGCAGCCAGTTCTTCATTAATCAGCGGAATAACCCTCGCCTCGACTGGACGCCTTTCAAACCGGGATACACGGTATTTGGTGAGGTCATTAGTGGCATGCGGATTGTCGACTTCATGGCCTCGACGCCCACAGGAAACGCGATGGGCTCCACCGACAAGGGGAAGATGCCTCTGCAAAACGTACCGTTGGATCCAATCGTACTGCTCCGTGTCACGCGCGTATCCAAATGACAATTCTTAGCGTTAATCTCAATAAGGTCGCCCTGGTCCGTAACTCTCGCGACACCACCTCACCCTCGCCGGTAGCATTCGCAGCCACCGCTGTGGCCGCAGGCGCCGAGGGCATCACTGTTCATCCAAGGCCTGATCAACGCCATATTCGAGCCTCGGACTGCCATGAGCTCGCCGATGCAGTGACCGTTGAGTTCAACATCGAAGGCAACCCCTTCGCACCGCCTATGCCAAGTGGCCGTGAAAACGTTTCTGACTATCCAGGATTCATGTCGCTCGTAGAGGCGACGCGACCAGCTCAAGTAACACTTGTTCCCGATGGGGATGCACAACTCACGTCCGACCATGGCTTCGATTTACGACAAGATAGCGAGCGCCTGCAGCCCATTATTGAACAGCTCAAAGCATGGGACTGTCGGGTAAGTGTCTTCATGGACCCCGAGCCCGAACAAATGGCGCTGGCCGCTGCCATCGGCGCTGATCGGATCGAACTTTATACCGAGGCCTACGCGGTAGCTCACGCTCGAGGTGATTTCGACTCAACGTTAGCGGCGTTTGTTGATACAGCGGTTGCCGCTCATGAGGTAGGCCTGGGAGTGAACGCTGGCCACGACCTAAACCTCAACAATCTGCCAGATTTCAAAATCCCCCACCTGCTCGAGGTGTCGATTGGCCACGCGCTCACTGTAGACGCTTTGCGTTACGGGTTTACAGAGAGTGTGCGGCGCTATTGCAGGGCACTTGAACTCCGAGTTACCGGTGACTGAGGCCTCGACCCAAGCTGGCGGTAGCAGCCCCGAATTCGACGAATTGCCGCCTTATCTTGTTCCTCACAGCCAATCGCCAACTCGGATTATCTACGAGGACAGCGACCTTCTCATTGTCGATAAACCTCACCATTTATTGAGCGTACCCGGCCGACATCCGCTCAATCACGACAGTCTTATTCGACGTCTTCAGCCGCGATACCCTGAGGTAAACGCGGTGCATCGACTCGACCTCGACACCTCCGGAATAATGGTTGTTCCAAAGCACAAGGCGAGCCTCTCTGAGCTGGCCCGACAATTTCAACGCCGCCAGATCGAGAAGGAGTACACGGCTGTTTTGTGGGGAGAACTGCCTCAAGACAGTGGCGCGGTAGAACTCCCTATCGCAACAGACTGGCCAAACCGACCAAAGCAGATCATTTGTCATGAGCGCGGCAAACATGCGCTCACCTACTTCGAGGTTATTGAGCGCCGGGACAACCGCACACTGGTAAAGCTCAAACCCGTAACGGGACGCTCACACCAACTTCGCATCCACATGCAGACATTGGGTCACCCCATCATTGGCTGCGATATGTACGCCCACGAGGAAGCATTGAATGCTTCACCACGATTATTGCTGCACGCCACCCGACTAAAGCTGTGCGCACCGTCTACAGGGCATTGGATTTCCGCATTTACACCGATACCGTTCGGTCTCTAACCCAAGGCGCAGCTCCAGCTAAGGCTATTCGTTGATTACTGAACATTTTGAAAATGACGAACGGTTGGTCATCGTCAAACCTAACAAGAGCGCAACATGGCGAACTAACCTCTACGCGCTGATTGCCATCGCAATCCCCTCACTGGGTGCCGCCATTGGTTTTGCGTTGCTTGGCGCCTGGCCCATATTGCCGTTCGCAGGCGCTGAACTCATAGGGCTTGGCGCGGCGCTCTATTACGTCAATTGGAAGCTCGAATACCGTCAGGTAGTGACCTTCCAAGCAGCCTCCATAAAAATCGAAAAAGGCTACTTTGTTCCCAAGCGCACCTGGCTTTGGGAGCGAGATGACACTGCGGTCAACGTCATCGAGGCAAAGAACCAATGGGAAGGCCCGGAGTTATGGCTGCACAATAAAGAGAATCGCACCACCATAGGCGAGTTCCTCAATAAGGAAGAAGCCGAAGATTTACTGAAGCGATTGCGTGCAGAATTACCGGTTCGTACCTACGGTAGCGAACGAAAGTTCACCCTGTGAGACAATGCCGCCGTTAATTGACGGATAAAACACGATGTCTCAAGCGCAAAAAGTCGGTTTCGTTTCACTGGGCTGCCCCAAGGCTTTGGTGGATTCAGAACGCATCCTGACTCAGCTTCGATTCGATGGTTACGAAGTCTCGCCCTCCTACGAGGACGCCGGCGTTGTTATCGTCAACACCTGCGGCTTTATCGACAGCGCGAAGGAAGAGTCCCTTGCGGCAATTGGTGAAGCACTGGAGGAGAACGGTCGCGTCTTGGTGACCGGTTGCATGGGTGGTGGTGAGCAAGCTGACCTCGTTTTAGAGCGACACCCCAAGGTTCTCGGTATCACAGGGCCGGCAGCCTACGAAGAGGTTCTGTCCGAAGTGCGACGTGTGCTGCCCAACGCACACGTGCCTGACCCCACAATCGATCTCATACCCGCTCAAGGTGTCAAGCTGACCCCCAAGCACTACGCCTATTTGAAAATTTCAGAGGGCTGTAATCACCGCTGCCGGTTTTGCATCATTCCGAGCTTACGTGGTGACTTGGTAAGCCGCCCGATTGGGGATGTCATGCGCGAGGCCGAGCAACTTGCTCGCTCGGGCGTTAAAGAGTTACTCGTCATATCGCAGGACACCAGTGCCTACGGCGTCGATATCAAATACAAAACCGACTTCTGGGATGGTCGCCCGCTAAAAAGCGATCTTTACAATCTAGCCTCAGCGCTCGGCGAGTTAGGCATTTGGGTTCGGATGCATTACGTCTACCCCTACCCTCACGTTGATAAGGTCATTCCACTCATGGCCGAGGGTAAGGTCCTGCCTTACCTCGACATCCCGCTGCAACATGGCAGCCCAAGCGTCCTGAAACGTATGAAGCGACCTGCCGCATCCGAAAAGACACTCGACCGCATCCGATTTTGGCGCGAGATCTGCCCGGATATCACGCTGCGCTCAACCTTTATAGTGGGATTCCCTGGCGAAACTGAGGCTGAGTTCAATGAACTCCTCGACTTTATGCGCGAGGCCTCACTCGACAGAGTGGGTTGCTTCAAATACTCGGCGGTCGAGGGTGCGACAGCGAATGAGCTGGACAACCCCGTCCCTGAGGAAGTCAAAGAAGCGCGTTGGCATCAATTTATGGCGGTACAGCAGGAAATCAGTGCGGAGCGGCTTCAGCGAAAAATAGGCACTCACCGGGACATCATCGTTGACGAGGTATCCAGTGATGGAGCGGTTGGACGAACCAAAGGTGACGCACCTGAAATCGACGGTCTGGTTTACCTTAAAAACACCGATGGCCTCGCACCGGGCACCGTTGTGAATCGACAGATTGTC
>JAYOAN010000086.1:1290-2732 GCA_038104285.1 Halieaceae bacterium | reverse complement strand
ATCCACCTTGTCTTGGCGCTACCACGTCCAAAAATGTTGCGTCGCGTATTTCGAAGTGTGGCGGAGTTTGGCGTGGCCGAACTGCATTTGATCCATTCTTACCGGGTGGAGAAAAGTTATTGGCAATCGCCCTTCCTCGATGAGGACAAGATCGAGATAGCATTGATTCAGGGCCTAGAACGCGCGGGCGATACGGTTTTACCCCGTGTCTATCAACACAAGCGCTTCAAACCCTTTGTGGAAGATGTATTACCTGGTGTCAGCAACGACCGCGCTTTGCTCATTGCGCATCCGGGTGCAAACCAGACTTTACCGACGGATACGATGACACCAACGACCCTGCTCGTTGGACCGGAGGGTGGATTCATCGACTACGAAGTTGACCTCGCTCAACAAGCGGGGGCGACGGCTGTAAGCCTCGGCTCCCGCATTCTCAGTGTTGATACCGCCGTGTGCGCAGTGCTTGCTCGTGAGCTTACTTAAGCGCTGACGCCCGTTCCGATACCGCAGGCAACGCCTGTTCCACCAATACCGCAGTACCCCGCGGGGTTCTTGTCGAGGTATTGCTGGTGATACTCCTCGGCGTAGTAAAACTCGGGCGCATCGATAATTTCGGTTGTGATCGCATTGTAGCCAGCCGCCGAAAGTCGCTCGTTGTACTCTTCACGACTTGCCTCAGCCGCTTCCGCTTGAGCGGCAGAGTAGGCGTAGATACCCGAGCGGTATTGCGTTCCCATGTCATTCCCCTGACGCATACCCTGAGTTGGGTCATGACTTTCCCAGAACACCTTAAGCAAGTCAGCAAAGCTAACCTTAGCAGGGTCAAAAACCACCAACACGACCTCGTTATGTCCAGTTTGGCCGGAGCACACCTCACGATATGTAGGGTTAGGCGTAAACCCTGCGGCGTAGCCTACCGCAGTGGTAAAGACACCGGGGACTTTCCAGAAGACCCGCTCGGCCCCCCAGAAACAGCCCAAACCAAACATCGCTACTTCAAGTGATGGGTCAAAAGGGCCTTCCAGTGGGTTACCAAGCACGGTATGTGCGTGGGTGACAGGCATACGAACGCTGCGACCGGGAAGCGCATCTTCCGTCGCAGGCATCGCGTTTTTTCTTAGCATTTGTAAGGTATCCATGACGCTCATAGACAGTCCCCAGACACAAAAAGTTCATCATGCAGGAAGTATAACGCTGAACTTTTGTAACAAAGAGGGTCTAATCTCCTCAACATAGACAAAAACAGCATCGGTCGAGACAAACAATGGACCGAGGGGGAGTTGGAGGCACACTATGCCCATCACAGTCACGATACCGAATCGTTCAAATACCAAATCTACAAACCCAGCCAGCAGATTATCGAGTCGAAAACTCCTCGATATCGCGACCGACGCTGCGCGAGCAGAAAATGAAAGCGCCGTACAATCCGCTATCGTCGAACT
>JAYOAN010000086.1:0-1190 GCA_038104285.1 Halieaceae bacterium | reverse complement strand
CAGCAAGCAGCACATTTGCCTCCATGGCTGCGCTGTCCGGAGGCGCGCATTTCGCGCTTGGGGATGACAGCGCGGATCAGCTTCGACGGCTTCTTCAATCGGTGATTCGACTGGCCACAGGCGGTCGCAAAGCGCTGGAAAGTTCATCGCATGAAAGTGATAAACTACTGCTAAAGAAGCTGGAGCGCGCTTAAGCGTTTACGCAAACCGGACGAGCACGCTGAGCAAGAACCGGCGTCCAATTAAACGAGCCACCCTATAAGGACCTCAATGTGATTAGAGTACTTTTGGCTATTGCTGCCGCGGCTGTCGCAATCCACTACTTGTGGCGCATCCGCAGCATGCCGCCACACAAGCAGCGCGGTGCTTACATCAAGTTTTTGATAGGGCTAACTGTTGCGACAGTCATTTTTCTCACCGTCACAGGTCGAATGCATTGGGTCGGTGCAGCGCTTACCGGCGCATTTGTTTTCCTCCGCCAAGTTCTCCCTTGGGTGATTCGTGCGCTACCCTTTTTGAATAAATTACGTCAGCAAAACGCACAAGCGGGGCAGTCTGCGATCCAGACCAATCACTTATCGGCCACACTTGATCATGCCACGGGAAACATCGATGGCGAGGTGACCGAAGGCCCACACAAAGGCTGGTTGTTATCCGAGTTGTCACTTGCACAATTGGAAGAGTTACTGACGCATTATCAGGCCGAGGACGAGGAATCAGCAGAGCTACTCGCGGCGTACATCGATCAGCGGCAACAGCAGGCTGAGCAAGCGTCCGAGGAACAACATTCTGCCAATCAAACAGTCGCCTCGGAGAGTGCTCGGTCCGAGGCATTGGCTACCTTAGGTTTGGAGGAAGATGCGACCGAGGAAGAGATTGTTGCAGCGCACCGAAGCCTTATTCAAAAGTTGCATCCTGACCGGGGTGGCAACGACTTTCTCGCGGCAAAGATCAATCAAGCCAAAGACATTCTGCTCAACAAGTAGAGCATCAGAAAAGTAACCAGGCACATACACAAGGAACCAGGGAATCGTGGATCGTAGCTTTATTCTCAAGAATCAAGATGGCCATTACTGGGGTCGCAGTAAAGAATGGGTCGATGGCTCGGACCGCTCCCGCGTCGCGCAATACAAGCACCGTGACGAGGCCAGCAATACCGTCTTCGAACTGAGTTCTAAAGACTTTGGGCT
>JAYOAN010000085.1:0-6682 GCA_038104285.1 Halieaceae bacterium | reverse complement strand
GAACTTACGAGGCGCGCCTATACCGATAGGTAGCCAAAGTTCAGTTAAGACAATTACGACAAAATGCCCACGCTTTGGTCAGATTTGTCACGCGAAGCCTTCAGGTGTATGGCCGTACCTTGGAGAGGATGCAGAATTGCAGTATTTTGGAGTCTCTATTTTACGGTGTATTCAATAAGCATTGAAAATCCTTTCTGATATCGAAGTATGCCCCGCCTGTGGTGGTGAGAATCTTGAGCGCGCCCGTCGCTTGTGAAGGGAAGATTGGGTTTTCGACCGCGTTTACATCTGCAGCAATTGTGGTCAAGGCAGTGGCCGCGTGCCCCCAGGCAAGACAACACTAGTCGCGCACATTATGAATTTTCTCAAACTCATTTAGCCGGCTTTTTCGGCAGAGCAAGATCGCCGCTTCCCACCGTTAATCAGACAACTTAAGATCAAAAATTCGCAGCTACGCCAGAGCAATTTCCCTCAATTCGTCCTACACTTGCGCTCCTTTTTTTTAGAGCCTCCGCTATGTGGTTTCGCAACGCACGCCCCTACAAATTACCTGGCCGTTTAGGCATCGACGCCAGTGAGCTGTCACAGCGACTCTCGCGCCGACCTTTTGTGCCTTGCCGTCCTAGCCAACCCACCTCAAGCGGCTGGGTGGCAGCACTCTCAGATGACGCGAACGACTTCGTACACAAGTCCGGCGATTACTGGTTGGTGCGCTTGCAGCGAGAGGAGCGATTGTTGCCTGCCTCGGTTATTCGTAGCGAAGTAAATAACCGAGTTCAAGAGATACAGACGGGTCAGGGCCGTCGCGTTCAGCGTAAGGAGCGCCTCGATATTGTCGATGAGGTCACGCAAGACCTGCTTCCGCGCGCATTTACAAAATCGCAGCACTTAGAAGGCCTCATTAACGATCGCGAGGGGTGGGTGTGGGTAAACACGGCAAGTGCGGCCCGCGCAGAGGATTTTCTGTCTTTATTGCGTGAAGGTTTGGGTAATCTGCAAGTCACTATTCCCGACACACAAAAGTCACCGGTTGTTGCGATGAGTCAGTGGGTGCTGAACGGAGGCCTTCCCGAGGGTTTGAGCCTCGGTGGTGACGCCGACCTAGAAGACCCACATGAAGAGGGTGGTGTTGTCCGTGCTCGGGGCGTCTACCTCGAGTCTGACGAAATTAGAAGCCATATTGAGAGTGGTAAGCAGGTCGTGCGTTTGGCCTTGTCTTGGCAAGACCAGGTGGACTTTGTCCTTGATAAAGACCTCAGTATTCGCCGTATTCGATTCAGCGATGAGCTAAAAGAGGTAAATGAAGAGCTCCACGAAGACAAGCTGGCACAGCGCGACGCCGACTGTCTGCTCATGGGTGAGACATTAGAGACGCTTCAAACAGCGATTACATCGGAATTCGGTGGTCTTGCAAATGAGTGATTTTCCAAAACCGGGTCGATATCGTCATTACAAGCATGGAAATGAATACACCGTGGTTGATATTGTCTTTCACTCGGAAACCGAGGAATCCATGGTGCTTTACCGTGCCGAATACGGTGAACGACGTCTCTGGGTCAGGCCCGCCGGGATGTTTTCAGAGTATGTGACGTTTGAGGGTGAGCGCGTTCAGCGATTCCAATACGTTGGCGACGAGGGTTAAAACGCACCCCCCTGGGGTATAACGACTTGTAACATGGCCGCTTCGGTTGGCCATTACCGACCTGCGTTATGACCGCATATTGAGCGTGTAGGTTACTCTTGTGGGTCTTCGTTAGGGCTGTGGGCAGTCGCTTGAGCTCGACGTTGCAGCTGTTCAAATTGGCGTTGATTGACATGCGCGATGATAGCGTCAACTTGTTTGTCTTGATCTTCCACAAATCGACCGCGAAGCCAGAAGCCAGGGTTTTCCGCATCGGCAGATACACGTGATTCGATAATAATCATGCGAACAGCGATCTCAACTTCTATGCTCTCTAGGTTGAGAATAACTTCAACTCCAGAGCCTTCTTCGGCGTTGGTGAGTGAGAAGAACCCCATTCCAGAGCCACTCAGACTCACATCAACATAGGCCTTATCGCAAAATCCGCCGAGGTTGCCCGTGGTCTCTGATGAGCCTGCTGCAGCGGCCGTCACCATTTCGATCTTACGATTGAGTAGCGTTAGTGCTTTTGCAACCTCCGGGTACGCGTCGTTCAACTCGAGGAGTTCGCTTTCGATCTCACGGTTAACCGCGAGCAAAGCAGACTCCGACTCGCTTGTCGGCTCGATATCCGCGTGACGCCATGCCATAAGCAGGCGGTCTTGAATACGATAAAAGTCACGCTGATGGTCACTCATTCATTTACTCCCCGATCTCCTCTCATCAGAGAGTCAATCTCAAAATTTCTTTTCGTCATTGCGGAGCGTCTTCAATCATGATTTTAATGCCATCATCTAGCGGCTGTTTCACCACAATTTCCACTCACCGAGTCTATATTCACCCCTTGCCCGACCTGTTAAGCACCTGCGGCCGAGTATCAACGAGTTCAGAAGCTATCACTCGAGTCGGTGTAAGAGGCGCGATGTCGAGCATTTTTGTAACCACGGCTATTGATCGCGCCGCTGATAAGTCCTCACTCGGCGGACAGACAAACGTGTTGGTCCGGACTATTAGTATGCTCCGTCACTGGCATTTTACCTTTAATCGGGCCGACTGCGTCGGCAATTTTGTCTATAACTGCGACAAATGAGGTGTTTAGTGGCGCGCTTGAGTCAAAAGATTCTTTTTCGCAAATTTAAATTGGAACCGTTCACGTGGTTGTATCCATGTCGATTCAAGAGGAGGTGTGTTATGCGCGCTCCTTATATTTTTGCGTCAGTTGCGCGTGAGAGTCACTACCGCTCTTCGAATATTCGAAGACGTTTGAAATCTGCGTCACAGGATAGTTGCTTGATGCCCCAGTTTCATGACTTTACCTAGAGGACGCATTCTTAGCGGACTCGTTTCGGCGAACTGTTTCTGAGGTGGGAGTTTGGGTTTACAAGTAAAGCAGGCTGCCCCACAACAGGACCCATTGTGGGCCTGGGGTTTAAGCAAGTTCCGTCTAGTTTACGACGGCACCTCATTTGTCTAACCCGCCGTGTTATCAGATGCTGCAATGTGCTTTGATGCTTGACTCGATCAGTGCAACGAGCTGGTCATTAAAGCCCCGGTGCATTCGCTCAAGCGTAGCCTCGCCAAAAATACCCGAGAGCGTTGGCGGTGAAATAAGAAAATAGTTCACCGCGCCCAACCATTGATAGGCCGTGATCAACGCTTGCTCGTCGCTGAGTCCACCGAGCCCTTCGACTGCTCTAACCATCTGAATAATGCGTGTGAGGAAGCCTTTGAGATACCAATTTTCAGCGTTGTTTGCGCGCCCGTTGTTGTCCAAAAGCTCCCGCATTAACAAGCGTGTTCGCTGTACATTCTCAGGCGAGGGCTTTGCTAGCCCTAGGTAAAAGGTCTTAAGTCGCTCCAGTGGGTCGTGCGAAGCTTGCTCGGCCTCAAGCTGTTGCTCTAGAAGGTCATCAGAAATTCTTTGTAAAACCGCCCCATAGAGCTTTTCTTTGGTGGGGTAGTGATGCAGCAAAGCCTGTTTCGAAAACCCCATCTCTTTAGCAATCGCAGCAATGCTAACGCCGTAGAAGCCCCGTTCTGCGAACAGTGCTTCGGACGTATTTAACAAACGGTGCTTGGTATCTGTCTGCATAAAACCCTCTTTGCAGTCACCTTACCACATGGTAAGGTAAAGGCTTACCGGTTGGTAAGTAGGCTTCTTTGTATCAATTGTGTCAATGCCTTGCCGGCGCCGGCAACACTGCGAGTCGTCTGTAAAACACTTACGGTATGAGGATATGAAAGGTGTCTCAGGACCGCGGCAGCGCCGAATCTGTCAAACCTGCGAAAATGCGATAGGACTTTGAGCGATGGAACGTGCAATAGAAATTGGCTTAATAGAGGAGTTGCTTGGACTTCGCGAAGCGAAGAGCCACTATCTCGACGACGAGGTTGAGTTTAATTCGGTCGAGCAGTACCAGTCCGAGGTGATTTTTCAGCGCGAGCGTGATCACATGTTTGCACGTTTGCCTGCCGTCGCCGCGCATGTCAGTGAACTCCCTAACCCAGGCGATTTTGTTAAGCGAGAGATCGCCGGGCGATCGATCCTGGTGACACGAGATGCTCTGGGGGAGGTGCATGCATTTATAAATATCTGTCGCCACCGGGGAACACAGTTGGTGAATGACGAGTCTGGTTGTAAGCACCGGTTCACTTGTCCCTACCACGCCTGGTCTTACGCCAATACGGGCGAGCTCTTATCGGGGCCGCACATGGATGCGGGTTTCCCCGATCTTGATAAGGCTCAATACTCTCTGAAATCACTTCAGTGTGAAGAGCGCTTTGGTTTTGTCTGGGTGATAGCTACGCCAGACGTCAGCTTCGATTTTGACGCTTACTACGCCCCGATCGCGGCCGAGGCTGAAGGCTTAGATCTTGCCAACATGGCGATCGCACACGAGGAAAAGAAGATCCATAACTCAAACTGGAAGATTCTTGTTGAGGGCGGAATTGAGTCTTATCACTTTAAGGTGGCACACCGAAAAACGATCGGTCCTTACTTTGAAGATAATTTGTCCTCTTACCAGATGCTCGGAGACCACATGCGCTCGGTGCTTATGCGCTCGAGTATGCATGTGCTGAGGGACCAGCCTACCGACCAGTGGCGATTGCGGGATCACGCAAACATCATTTACACCTTCTTCCCAACCACTCAGCTTCTGGTGCAGAGTGACCATGTCGTATGGATTAACTCCCGGCCGGTTTCTGCGGGTCAGACGGAGTTGAGACTGGCCACGCTTGCACCAAAGTCGCGCCTTGCTGAGGAAGCGTACTGGCAAAAGAACCACCAGATAACGTCCACAACGCTCAATGAAGACTTTGTGATCGGTGAAAGTATCCAGAATGGCTTTGCATCGGGCGCCAACGACGTGATTACGTTTGGTCGCTTTGAAGGTGCCCTTCCTGAGTTCAATCGAATAATAAAGCGGCACACAGCCGCTTAGCGTGCTAAACCTATGGATGGTAGCGGTAGGTCAGGCTTTTGACCGCGCGGTTAATAAACATGGTGTTATCACCATAGCGCGCATCAAATTCTTTTGAGGGCTGCTCGGCGATAATGTCATTGAGGCCCATACCCGCTTTGACATGTGCCGCAATTCGGTCACGAATTACCGCAAGGTCCTGGGTGTATTGCATAAAGTCCGCTTTGGTCGCTGTTGCACCATGTCCTGGTACGACTACTGTTTCATCATTAATGACCGCTAAAACGCTTTCGCAAAACGTGATGAGTCCGTCGAGCGTGCCGCCGTTATCGGCATCGATAAACGGATAGCCAGTGTTATTGAAAACGTCGCCCATGTGCAGGATGTTGGCCTCGCGAAAAAACACAGCGGTGTCGCCTGTTGTATGGGCAGGCCCAAAATGCATGAGTTCGACCGTTTGACCGTTGAGATGAAATCGCATCTCGGAATCGTATGTGATGTCGGGCCACGCCGACTCAGGGTAAGCATCTTGCAAGACCGCAAGTCCAACCATGTTAACTACATGTTTGTCCTTCATCATTTCACGCGAATTCTCATGCGCTACGAGCCAGGTACCTTGAGGGCCCAACGCTAGGTTTCCTTCTGCATGATCAAAATGCCAGTGGGTGGTCACCGCAAAATCGACATTCGAACCACCGAGATCGCCAATGGTTTTGACTACTTTGGGGATCATGCCCTCAAACTGATCGTCGACAATGAACGTGCCGTCCTCACCAAGGCTTACGACGATATTGCCGCCGATCCCGAATAGGACGTGCAGCCCTTGGCCTAAGTCTTGAGTCGTCACCTCAGCAGATTCAAAGTCCCAACCAAATGCCGTCACACCCTCTGGCACCGTCATGACCTTGGGTAAATTCGGGGCGCTGTGTGCGGCCGCTTCTAAACTTACGGTTGCCGCTAGCAGTAAACCAAAACCAGACTTCTTATTTTTCATGTTTGATCCTTTTCGGTGGCGTATTCTGTCAGCATAGCTTTATCGGTGGGCTCTGTTAAATCTCACTGACAGTCTGGTGTCAGATATCGAGGCGCAACCTGCGCGCCTTCCGAATGGGTAAGCCACACTAAAGAAATTAACCCCAGGTAACCTAATACCGTAGCCTCAGTTTTGGGGTCGGTGGCGGTGCCCGTCTTGGCGCCTGTCGTGGCAATTGTGCCGTGGGTCACTAAGTAACAAGGAGGTTTTAACTCAAGTTTGTTTCAGTGCTCGAGTAAGAAGGCGATCGAGTTGATCGGAGAAGTGCTTCCGGTCAGTCAAGCTCAGGGCGGGTGGACCACCCGTTTGTGCCCCTGAAGAGCGCATTGTTTCCATGAAGTCCCGCATCTGAAGACGTTGCTTGATGTTGTTCTCTGTGTACCGTTCGCCACGAGGTGTGAGAACAAGGGCTTGTTTTTCCAGAACGTCTGAAGCGAGCGGTATATCGGCCGTAATAACTAAGTCGCCCGCAGTGACCCGGCGTTCGATCTCTTTATCGGCTTCGTCGAACCCTGATGGCACTTGGTAAAGTTTCACGAACGGCGAGTTTGGTAGCGAGAAGCTATGGTTGGCCACAAACGTGGTGGTGATTGTTCGCTTGTGTGC
>JAYOAN010000084.1:0-6813 GCA_038104285.1 Halieaceae bacterium | reverse complement strand
GTCAAGCTCAGGCACACCATATAGCCTCACGCTTGGCGGCTTCGAGGGTACGGGCCTTGCCTACGGTTTCACGCCGTACCTCGACTTCATCGAGCACGTACTGGTTGAGCCGGGCACGCGTAACAACCGTAGAGGCAGTTCGTGGACCAAGGCAGATCTTCGTATTTCGCAGGAGCTGCCCGGTTTGAACGAGGAGCACAGCGCACGAGCGTTTGTTGTTATCGACAACTTCACCAATCTTTTGAACGACGATTGGGGCGTGCTCTACAAGCCTAACTTCCCATACGGTGTGACTCAGGAAGACCTCGATGCGGGTCGTGCTGAGTCGCGCATCGGCGGTGCGTCGCTCTGGGAGATCCGAGTAGGTTTCAGCTACAACTTCTAAGCAAAGCGATTTAGTTGCTAAGGGCGCCTTCGGGCGCCTTTTTTTGTGCCCGACCCTCTAAATGGTGGCCAAAATATTCTCTAAGGTTATGTTTAAATTTTTATCTATGCATAAAGATAAAAACTAACAGATATTATTTGTTACCTTTTGTGGGATTATAGGTAACATAATCTCCGAAGACCGCTTGAATAAAGGATTTTGGAGGTAACATGAAAAGTAATATCCCTGGATGGTTTAACGTAGCAAGTACAGCCATCACGTTTTCAGTCGTCATTTCAGTAATGTTCTACTCTGTAGGATCAATGGTTTGAAACAGCGCTCTTCGGGCACAGGCCTGGTGTCTGTCCTTGTAGCCTTGGTGCTGATGACGCTCGCCACAGAACGTGGTCTGTCTTCCACCAGCAGGAAGCCAGCATTGACTGCCTCTCGTACAACAGCGGCTGACTTCGTCGCTCCTGTGTTCATGGACACGCTTTAACGCTATTTTGCTGATTGTCAGTTTGACAGCAGCGCTTTGCTCTACAAATGCAGGTACAGGCGCCGCGCGGCTGCATCCCAAATGCCAAACTTCACTTGTCGCTATCTGTGCCACCATCTTTGTCGTCATTGCTGCCGTCATCGTCGCATAGCGCTCTAGTTCATCACCGAAAACGCGGTGGTAGCTAATTATCGATATTAAGTTTGGCCGACCTTTCGTTTCTCGGTATGGTTACGCCTTCGAATTCTTGGGGGCTCCCTATGCACAGCGTCATCGGCATGTTGGTCATTGTGGCCTTTGCCTACGCGGTTTCATCCAATCGTGCGCAGGTTTCCTGGCGAACAGTATCTATTGCCTTTGCCATTCAGTTTGCGATTGGCGGCATTGCGCTCTTCACGTCCTGGGGCAACAAAGCGCTTAGCGCAGCGGCAGACGCCACGGGTGCGTTATTGAGCTACTCCCGCGCGGGCATTGATTTTATGTTTGGGCAGTTGGCGGCCTATGACGGGCCCATTGGTTTTGTCTTTGCCGTGAATGTCCTACCCGTGGTGGTTTTCTTTAGCGCCTTCATCGCAGTGATGTACCACCTCGGAATTATGATGTGGATCGTCCGCTTTCTGGGTGGCGGTCTGAGAAAGTTTCTGGGCACTAGCCACGCAGAGTCGATGTCGGCTGCCGCCAATATTTTTGTGGGGCAGGCTGAAGCACCTTTGGTGGTGAAACCCTTTATACCCAAAATGACACGCTCCGAGTTGTTCGCAGTGATGGTGGGTGGTTTGTCGACTATCGCTGGATCCGTGATGGCCGGTTATGTAGCCCTCGGAATTCCCCTTGAATACCTCGTCACAGCAAGTTTTATGGCAGCGCCCGGTGGCCTCATGATGGCAAAGTTAATCGAGCCTGAGACGGGGGAACCTGTTGTACCAACCGTAGGTGATTCAGCCACGACCCCGCGCTATGTGAATATCATCGACGCGGCGGCCACGGGCGCGCTTGACGGGCTCCGAATGGCAGCAGCGATTGCGGCAATGCTCATCGCCTTTGTTGCACTCATCGCTTTGGTGAATGGAATACTCCAGTACTTTGGAACGTATGTGGGGTACAGCGACGTTACCCTCGAGATGATTCTAGGTGTCTTGCTAAGTCCTGTGGCTTGGGTGTTGGGTGTGCCTTGGGGGGACGCGGCGACAGCCGGGAGCCTTATCGGTCAGAAGCTCATCCTTAATGAGTTCGTGGCCTACGTTGCATTCTCAGATGTCAGCAACTCGATGGCACCTATCTCACAGGCGATCGTTATCTTCGCCCTTTGTGGTTTTGCCAATCTCTCGTCTATTGCGATATTACTTGGTGGCCTTGGCGCAATCGCGCCCTCGCGTCGTGATGACATTTCGCGTTTGGGAGTGAGAGCGTTAATTGCTGCCACCCTAGCTAATCTCATGAACGCCGCCCTTGCAGGCTTCTTTTTGTCACTGCCAGGGGCTGCAGGCTGATTATGAGGACTCAGATACCTCGAGAGCTTCCGCTGATTGATTTCACTGAAGAAGGTGCGGGTCAGGCCTTTTTCGATAGCTTGGCGTCTTTTGGTTTCGCGACGCTGATTAACCACCCATTGGATATGGGGCGAGTCGACCGCATTTATACGAGCTGGCGCGACTATTTTGCCGAAGGCGTGGGTTTAGAGTTCGAGATGGATCCTACGCGCCAGGATGGCTATTTTGCGCTTGAGCAGGCGGAGAGCGCCAAGGGGCAAGTGCTTCGTGACCACAAAGAGTACTTTCAATTTTACGATTGGGGTCGCTGTCCCGAGCATTTAAAGCAAGATCTAAGCGATCATTTTGACGACTGCGTTGGCTTTGCCTCGACCTTGCTGCGTTGGGTGGCCGATCACCTTCCCACTGACGTTGCAAACGCACTTTCGATTCCTCTGGAAGATATGATCCGTGAGAGCGCGCAGTCGATGTTGCGCGTCTTGCATTACCCCCCAGTACCTGAGGGTTCAGAGCTTCCTCGAGCCGCGGCGCACGAGGACATCAACTTGCTGACGATTCTGCCGGCATCGGACGGCCCTGGCTTGGAGCTTCAGCTACAAAGCGGCGACTGGATCGAGGTGATCAATCGACCATCTCAAGTTGTTGTGAATATAGGGGACATGCTGCAAGAGGCAACAGGAGGATACCTCCGATCCACCACGCACCGCGTGGCGGCGACTGACCCTCAGGTCTTACAGCGAGGGCGAATGTCCTTACCGCTGTTTTTACATCCGCGCCCGGACGTTGTGCTATCACAGCGCTACACAGCTGACGCCTACCTTCAGCAACGGTTACATGAGTTGGGCGTTATTTAAGCCCAACGGCTTTCTGCTACTCGCGGCCTGTTGATCTTTAAGCCCAACCAAAATGAATACGAGCCACCCCAGCGTGCTTGTGGCTGTGGTTTCTCCCATGACGGAGGTAATGAAGCCGAGGCAGACTCAGAGCGATGTTATTTCTCAGACATCGTCTATAACAGCTAGGTATTATCTGTCCCCAAGTGTTGTCTGCTGCTTACGGCCTGCTGACCAGCAAGACCGGCCAGGATAAACACAAGCCCCGTGAGCGTGCTTGTGGCCACAGGTTCTCCGAGGACGGTGGCAATAAAGACGAGGGAGAGGGGCGGTGCTAGGAATATGAGACTACTCACGCGAATGGGTGTATCGGTCAGTTGCATTGCTTTCATCCACAGCACGAACGCGACGCCCATCTCAAACAGGCCGACGTAAATGCCCCCAAGGACGGTACCCCTATTCAGCGGTGGCAGGCTGCCCGTTGCACTCAAGATGATCCAGAGAACGGGCACTGCCATGGAGAAATTGATGAGTAGCGCTAGCTCGGGGTCGACTTGATCGCGCTCGACTGTTCGCGTGTTGATGACCCAGGATAGTCCCCACAAAACGGTTGATCCGATCGCGAGCACGACGCCAGTAACGTTTTTAAATTCAAAGCTTGTAAGGTTGCCGTC
Source organism: Halieaceae bacterium (assembly GCA_038104285.1). Taxonomy (GTDB): domain Bacteria; phylum Pseudomonadota; class Gammaproteobacteria; order Pseudomonadales; family Halieaceae; genus Luminiphilus. The sequence continues at coordinate 2,953 of JAYOAN010000084.1, read as the reverse complement.
GGTCACGATAATCAGGATGCCCACATAGCTGAGAAGAGCGAGAGATACCTCCATAGCGGAGGGGAAGACGCGTGAAAAGCAGGCGGCGATAAAGGGAAGTGTCAGGCCCCAGGTGTAATTGATGGCCATGGCGTCCTGGGCCGGCAGTAAGTCATAGGCAGTGAATAGCACCCAGTAAAACAGCGCTGGGTTGAGAAAGCCTAGGGCCAAGCACCGAGTCATGGTTGCCCTCGATATCTGACTAAGTTGCGAGAGTCTTCCCAGATACACCAATCTCGCTGCGAAGAAGATCCACGAGACCGTTGCGGCTAGGGCGATCAGTTGCATCGGCGAGCTAAATTCGAGCGCCCACTTAAACGCAGTGGCCATCGTGCTCCAAAGACCAACGGCACCCAATCCGAAGGCGAGAGCGAGACGATTCGTTGAGGGGGTGGTTCTTGACATCGGTTTGGACTGTATTCCTCGTTGCTCAATGAGTAGACTCGACGCGTGTTCGAAGCCTACCCAAGAGGAGCCAACAATGGGCCACATCAGCAAAAATGTCACCCTCGATAACCCAGCCTACATCCATGAATCGGCGTGGTTATATGGGAAAGTCTACATTGGCCCGGGAGCCTCGGTATGGCCCAACGTTGTGACACGTGCTGAAACGTATGAGATTCGCATTGGTGCACGAACCAACATCCAAGATTTTGTCATGATCCATGTCGGTGCGGCCTCGCCAACGATTGTCGGGGAAGACTGCTCTATTACGCATCACGCAACGCTTCACGGCTGCACGATAGGTGATCGTTGCTTAATCGGTATTAACGCCACCATTATGGACGGCGCGAAGATTGGCAATAACTGCATTGTTGCAGGACACACGATTGTCACCGAGGGCAGTGAGTTCCCCGACAACACCATCATTGCGGGCGTGCCCGGTAAGGCAGTCGCGACCCGTGACTGTGGTGACGCAAACCTCGTGAACGCGAAGTTCTACAGCGCTATGGCGGCCAGTTACGCCGAAGGTGAGGACCGATTATCAAAAGAAAAGGTCGACGAAGTCCTGAGTTCAATCGGCTCATAAGTCAGCGACTCAATAAGAAGTCACATTGGGGTGGGTTTTAACCTGCTTCAAAAGCAGGTTGTAAACGTAAGTTATTGAGTGAGGCTCAGGACTTAGGCTCCTCGAGCGCCTCCTCAAGTTTGCTCATCGCGCCACCGTCGAAAACCAGTTTGAATCCGGCGGCTTTCAAAAGCGTTTTCGCTTGCGCTGAGCGTCGCCCGCTTCTGCAATAAACGATGACTTCCTCATCCAGCTCAACGCCCATATCGAGCAGAGTTCCAGGTAATCCCTGTACGGGGTGATTTACTGCGCCGTCGAGCGCACCACCGCCGAACTCGCGCTCTGTTCTCACGTCGACAATGACCGGCGACGACAGCCCTTCGCGAATGATCTCAAGGTCATTTGCCCAGGCATTACTGACGCCAAAAGTAAGCGTCGAAATGAGGGCAACAAAAAAGGCGCCCAATGGCGCCTTAATAGAAAAAGCGCGACGAGTTATTCGCCGTGCATCTGTATTCACGCTCAGTCTTCTTTGATCCATGTGCTAGCCGCTGTTAACGCTTCGATGCGATTAGCATACTGCATATCAGAAGAGAGGTGGTCGGTTACACCAAGGCCTGACAATACGTCTGCCACGTCTTCGCGAACCCCACACGCATAGATCCGCTTACCTGCTGAGTGCGCATCCGTAGTAATCGTCTCGACAGCACGCGCTGCGGAAACATCCATAAACGTCACTTGGCTAAAGTCCAGAAGCAATGCTTTGTGGTCGTTGCGACCCACACGCTCGCGAACCTGGTGACCTAGGTCAGCTGCCGCACCAAAACTCAACGGACCACCGAAGTCGAACATTGTGATGTCGCCTTTGATGTCGCTGTAGATGGCTGCCTCCTCGTCAGTGAGGCTGTGATCCTCTTCACCGTCAGCACCGCTTGCTTTGCGAAGCTGCTCGTCAGCAATCTGCTTCACGAATGCCAAGGCCGCGATTACAACACCTGCCAATACTGCCGTGATGAGGTCTACGAATACGGTCAGACCCAGAACCAATGCCATGAGCATGAGGTCGAAGCGTGGGCCTTTGTGTGCACGCTTCAGGTACGCGACGTCGATGATGTCGTAGCCTACCTTGACCAAAATACCCGCAAGTACCGCGTGAGGGATTTTTTCGGCAAGGGGTGCCAGCACAACGACAACCGCTAACAGCAGCAAGCTGTGGAGCATGCCCGAAATTTTAGTGCTGCCGCCCGTTCTAATGTTGACCACTGTTCGCATGGTCGCACCGGCACCGGGAATACCGCCAAAGAAACCGGCAACGGTGTTACCAACGCCCTGACCAATCAACTCGCGGTTCGAGTTGTGGCGGGTGCGCGTCATGTTGTCGGCAACGAGCGAGGTCAACAGTGAATCGATCGCACCCAAGACGGCCAAGATGAACGCGGCCTCGAAGATGATAATCGCGGTATCAGACTCGATGGTGGGAACCACAAATCCGGGAAGTCCGGTTGGAATATCACCAAGGATGGGCAGGCCTTCCATGTACAGACCAATCACGGTTCCCGTAATCAATGCAGCGAGAGGCGCAGGCACAACCTTGCCCCATGTCGCAGGCCACTTGAAAACCATACCAAGCGTTAATAAACCAACGAATAGCGCACCCCAATGCGGATCGGCAACTGCGGTTGGCACTTCCATCAACGCCGGAATCGTGCCGCTGCCCTCCGGCTCATGGCCAAATAGACGCGCGAGCTGAAGGGCGATGATGATGCAGCCAATGCCGCTCATAAAACCAGATACCACGGGGTAGGGAACAAGGCGAATGTATTGCCCGAACCCAAGAAGGCCGAAGGCAATCTGGATGATGCCCGCTAGCACAACGGTAGCAAAAACGAGGGAAGGATCACCGCT
>JAYOAN010000004.1:30391-34073 GCA_038104285.1 Halieaceae bacterium | reverse complement strand
CGGCCCCACCAAGGAGAGCAAAAAGTGAAGACAAGCGCCGAGGTTGAGATGATCGAGGTTGTTTGCACCTCGCTTAGCGCAACCTCCCTACCCAGTGGGGGCAGAATTGCAAAGATAAACGCCTGACCAATTGCATTGGCCAGCAGTCCCGTAATTAAGATGAAAAAAGAGGATCTGCTGAGTCGAGTAGGCGCTGATGATGGATTCGTATCAGCTAGACTCATCGTTCCTCGATGCCATTCTCGCTGTTACGAGGTGATAAGAGGTAGGGAGAAACTTAGTCAGCATTTGCATGAACCAAGCGTCCCAGCCAATGAAGACTCTTCTCCGTCCGGCCAGCGTTCCTTTCATGATGACTTCAGCGGCTTTGGTGGGCGAGGTTCTTGCAAGTTGGCGGAACGAGGCATCACGTTCTTCAGCGGAGGTGTCTGCTGGCTCGCCGTCAGTGCGCGCGCGGAACGCAATATTGGTAGAGATTCCGCCGGGATGAACGCAGGTTACGGAAAGGGATGAGCCTCGATACTCAGCTTGCAATGATTCAGTAAACCCTCTTACCGCAAACTTGGCGCTGTTATAGGCGCTCTGTGTGGCAATGCCGACCATCCCAAAAATGGACGAGATATTGATCAAGTGACCGTTAGGCGAGGCCTCCAGCAACGGTAAGAAAGCTTTCGTTGACCAGACGACGCCCCAGTAGTTGATGTTCATGAGCCACTCGAAATTATCCAGAGTTGCGCTGCGGAACTCCGATGCGTAGGCCACGCCCGCATTGTTGAATAAGAATTCGATGGTAGACACTTCGCGAGCGATGCTCTGTGCCCAGGTTTCAATAGCCTCGCGATTGCCGCAGTCGACAACAGTCGTTGCTACTGATCCTTTTTCGCTATCCAGCATGTGCTCAGTCTCAGCGAGACGCTCGGGGCTGATATCACAGAGGTAGAGGTTGACGCCTCGTGTATTGAGGTTGATTGCTAAGGCTCGACCGATACCGTCACCAGCACCAGTGATTACTGCTGTCTCTGCTTTTTGAATCATTTCTTCCGCCCTCGGTGGCCGTCCAAATCTTTGTCGACGAAACGGACGACTATCGCGCCCTTTTTCGTGGACACTAATCAACCATAAACGTACAATTGAGTCTTAGCGCATTCTTGAATTGGTCGGCGGCTTTTTGGTCAGTCCGGCGCCTTTTCGTGTGCGCGAGACAATAACACATCCGGCGTCGTGACGTTTAGTGAAAACAGAGGCAAAGAGAGGCCTCAAAGGCGTGGGTGAGGTGGATAAAAACAACTCTCTGGAGGATTTCGAGTGGACAAACCTGCTGTCTTAGCGCTTGCAGACGGCACAGTTTTTCACGGGCGTTCGGTAGGCGCTGACGGGAAAACTGTGGGAGAGGTTGTTTTTAATACGGCGATGACCGGTTATCAGGAAATCTTGACTGATCCCTCGTACGCCCAACAGATTGTGACGCTCACCTATCCTCACATTGGTAACACAGGTACAAACGCGGCGGATGCCGAGTCGAATGCGGTTCACGCTGCAGGCCTTATCATCCGCGATCTACCCTTAGTCGCCTCGAATTTCCGCTCCGAGCAAAACCTCAGTGATTACTTGGTTGCGAATAACACCGTGTGTATCGCTGATATCGATACGCGTAAGTTGACAAGAATTATTCGAGAAAAAGGCGCTCAGGCAGGCTGTATTTTGACAGGCGATGCTGCAGAGGAGGCGATCGCCGCGGCGAATGCATTCCCGGGTCTGAAAGGAATGGACCTGGCCAAGGTGGTGACAACCGCGGCCAGCTACGAGTGGGTTGAGCCTACATGGCAGCTTGGCGTTGAAGCGCCAGAGCGGCCCAAAACGCGCTTCCACGTCGTGGCATTAGACTTTGGTGTGAAGCGCAACATTCTCCGTATTTTGGTCGACTTAGGTTGTCGGGTGACGGTGGTTCCCGCGCAAACCGATTTCGAGGCCGTCATGGCGCTTAAGCCCGATGGCGTCTTTTTGTCTAATGGTCCTGGTGATCCTGAACCTTGCGACTATGCGATCAAGTTGGCACAACAGGTAATGGCCTCTGGCATGCCGCTATTTGGTATCTGCCTCGGGCATCAAATTTTGGCACTGGCGAGCGGTGCGAAGACTGAGAAGATGAGTCACGGTCACCACGGTGCAAACCACCCGGTACAAGATCTGGCTAACAAGACCGTGATGGTGACAAGCCAGAACCACGGATTCACTGTTTCTGATAGTGACTTACCAGAGACGTTGGCCGTTACACACAGATCACTCTTCGACGGCACCGTGCAAGGCATCAAAAGAACGGACACGCCTGCCTATAGTTTCCAAGGGCATCCCGAGGCGAGCCCGGGCCCCCACGACGCTAAGTATTTATTCGACGCCTTTATCGGAGCCATGGCTGGCAATAGCACCAATGCTGACGGCGCAGCAGAAGGTGAACAGGGAGGTGCCGCCTAATGCCAAGAAGAACTGATTTAGAAAGTATTCTGATTCTCGGTGCGGGGCCTATTGTTATCGGTCAAGCGTGCGAGTTCGATTACTCCGGCGCACAGGCGTGTAAGGCGCTCAGGGAAGAGGGCTATCGAGTTATTCTGGTGAACTCGAATCCCGCAACAATAATGACCGATCCCGCGATGGCGGATTCAACCTACATCGAGCCGGTTGAGTGGCAGACGGTCGCAAAGATTATCGAGAAAGAGCGTCCAAGCGCTCTGCTGCCCACCATGGGCGGACAAACAGCGCTTAACTGTGCGCTTAAGTTGGATGCCGAGGGCGTTCTTGAGAAGTACGGCGTCGAGATGATTGGTGCGACGCAAGAGGCGATCGATAAGGCAGAGGACCGAGAGAAGTTCGATGTCGCGATGAAAAAGATCGGACTCGACACGCCGCGAGCAGAGATTGCGCACTCGTTAGATGAGGCATTCGACGTGCTCGACAGAATGGGCTTCCCATGCATCATCCGACCCTCTTTCACCATGGGCGGTTCTGGCGGAGGCATTGCTTACAACCGAGTTGAGTTCGAAACAATATGTAAGCGTGGTCTCGAGTTATCACCTACCAACGAACTTCTGATTGACGAGTCACTAATCGGTTGGAAAGAGTTTGAGATGGAAGTTGTCCGGGATAAGAATGACAACTGCATCATTGTTTGCTCGATCGAAAACTTAGACGCGATGGGTGTTCACACAGGTGACTCCATTACGGTCGCTCCTGCACAAACGCTGACTGACAAAGAATATCAATTGATGCGAAATGCCTCGCTAGCGGTGCTTCGTGAGATCGGTGTGGAGACCGGTGGCTCGAACGTGCAGTTCGGCCAATGCCCAGATACCGGGCGCATTGTTGTCATCGAGATGAACCCGCGCGTATCGCGCTCTTCAGCACTGGCATCAAAGGCAACGGGTTTCCCAATTGCAAAGGTGGCGGCGAAGCTTGCCGTTGGCTACACACTTGACGAGTTGGCTAACGACATCACTGGCGGTGTGACCCCCGCGTCGTTTGAGCCCTCTATCGACTACGTAGTGACCAAAGTACCGCGATTTGCCTTTGAAAAGTTTGCGACAGCCGATGCGAAACTGACGACTCAGATGAAGTCTGTTGGTGAGGTAATGGCGATTGGTCGCACCTTCCAGGAGTCTGTGCAGAAGGCGCTTCGCGGTCTTGAGGT
>JAYOAN010000004.1:24473-30291 GCA_038104285.1 Halieaceae bacterium | reverse complement strand
CGCCAAAGCATGGATCTGCGACCGGTCTACAAGCGTGTCGATACCTGTGCTGCGGAGTTTTCCTCTGCGACGGCCTACATGTATTCCACCTACGAGGAAGAGTGTGAGTCTGCTCCGAGTGATCGCGACAAGATCATAGTTCTGGGTGGTGGACCAAACCGGATTGGGCAAGGCATCGAGTTTGATTACTGCTGTGTGCATGCAGCGCAGGCGATGGCTGAGGATGGCTACGAAACCATCATGGTCAACTGCAACCCCGAAACCGTTTCGACGGATTACGACACGTCCGATCGTTTGTTTTTCGAGCCGGTAACGCTCGAAGACGTTTTGGAAATTGTTGATCTGGAAAAGCCAAAGGGCGTGATCGTGCAGTTTGGTGGTCAGACACCGCTAAAACTTGCGCGAGCGCTTGAGGCGGCGGGTGTTCCTATTATCGGTACCACGCCAGATCAAATCGATCGCGCGGAAGATCGCGAGCGTTTCCAGAAGATGATTCAGGAGCTGAATCTGCTACAGCCAGCGAACACCACTGTGCGCAGTGTCGATGAAGCAGTCGCCGCTGCCAGCAATATTGGCTACCCGCTGGTAGTGCGTCCTTCCTATGTGTTGGGTGGTCGTGCCATGGAGATCGTCTACCGAGAAGAGGATCTGCTTCGCTATATGCGCGATGCCGTTCAGGTGTCTGACGATTCTCCCGTATTGCTCGATCGATTCCTTAACGCCGCTATCGAGGTAGATATCGACGCCGTTTCTGATGGCGAGCATGTCGTCATCGGATCGATCATGCAGCATATCGAACAGGCAGGCGTTCACTCTGGCGATTCTGCCTGTTCGCTCCCACCTTACAGCCTTCCTGCAGATGTACAGGACAAAATGCGCGACATGGTGAAGGCCATGGCGGTTGCGCTTGAGGTTAAAGGCCTCATGAATGTCCAGCTTGCATGGCAGGACGATCAGATTTATGTCATTGAGGTGAACCCACGCGCGTCTCGCACGGTGCCGTTTGTCTCGAAAGCGATCGGCGTATCACTGGCCAAGATCGCTGCACGTTGTATGGCGGGACAGTCACTAGTTTCGCAAGGGTTCACTGCAGAAGTCGTACCCAACTACTACAGCGTGAAAGAAGCCGTACTGCCGTTCAATAAATTCCCGGGTATTGACCCCATTCTTGGTCCTGAAATGAAGTCCACGGGTGAGGTGATGGGAACCGGTCCGACGTTTGCCGACGCATTTGCCAAGGCGCAGTTGGGGGCCGGAGATGTGACACCCACGTCGGGGCTTGCGTTGTTTAGCGTGAGAGATGCGGATAAGCCAGCGGCAATCGACGTTGCAAAGCGACTCGTCGATTCCGGTTTTACGCTGGCGGCGACTAAGGGGACCGCTAAGGCGTTGAATGATGCTGGTTTGGAAGTCCGCTCGGTCAATAAAGTTGCCGAGGGCCGTCCGCACATTGTTGATTTGATCAAAAACGATGAGGCGTCTCTGATTATCAATACGACGGAAGGGCGCACAGCCATTCTCGATTCAGCGTCTATTCGCTCGAGTGCCGAACAGCATCAGGTGTTCTACACTACGACACTGGCGGCTGCGGAGGCGATCTGCATGTCGATGGAACGCGAGCCCGATGGGCAAGTTCGCAGACTGCAAGATCTGCATGTGAGTTTGGCAAATGAATAAAGTCCCAATGACGGTTGCCGGTGAGGCTGCACTGAGAGAAGAGCTAGAGCGACTAAAGAAAGTCGATCGGCCGAGAATTGTTGCAGCGATTGCTGAAGCTCGTGAGCACGGAGATCTAAAAGAGAACGCCGAGTATCACGCTGCACGAGAGCAGCAAAGCTTTGCTGAAGGGCGCATTAAAGAGCTCGAATACAAACTTTCCAATGCACAGGTCATCGACATCACGGCACTTGCGCATACCGGTCGTGTGTTATTCGGTGCGACTGTGGATCTCATCAATTGCGATGATGATTCGGAAGTCTCTTATCGCATCGTCGGTGAAGATGAGGCCGACGTTAAGCAGAATATGATTTCTGTAAGCTCCCCCATTGCTCGCGCCCTAGTGGGCAAGTCTGAGGGTGACGAAGTCGTAGTTAAAGCGCCCGGCGGCGACATCTATTACGAAATCGAACAGGTGCGTCACGTTTAGCGGCTGCTCGTCATAGTGAGCCCCGAAATCCGCTCGTCACGAAATTATGCCTATTTCTGCTAACCAAACATCGCTGTGGGACCTCCCAGCCGGCGGAACTGCGCTTATTGCCGGTATCAATGGAGGCATTGATGCGGCGACTCAACGGTTGATAGACATTGGCTTTCGTGAAGGGCAGCGCGTGACCTGTTTGTTAACGCCCGGATTTGGCGCTCCCCGTGTGTTCGCAGTGGGTGGAGCTACCTACAGTCTCAATCGCGCGATCGCTGAGCGTGTACAGACCATCGAGCCAGACGTATGACCAACGTCCTTTTGGTGGGTGCACCGAACTCGGGCAAGAGCGCCCTGTTCAACAAACTCACCGGCTTGAGCCACAAAGTGGCCAACTATCCAGGAATTACCGTGGATGTCGGCACCGGCGCGCTCGAGGGTAACCCCAGTGTGACAGTCTGGGATTTCCCCGGAACTTATTCACTCAATCCAGTCTCGGGTGAGGAGCAGTTGGCTATCGATACCCTTAAGACGGCGCTGCGCAGCGATGATGAAGCGCTGGTGGCTATGGTTTGGGATGCGACTCGGCTAGAGAAAGGCGCGACCTACTGCCTTCAAGTCGCAAGAGAATGCGCGCAAGTAGGAAAGCCATTCGTTGTCCTTCTTAATATGATGGACGTTATTGAGACCGATGGGCTGGATATGGATGTATCGGGGCTATCCAAGGCACTGGGTGTCCCTGTATTACCGGTGAGCGCTCGCACGGGTGCGGGCCTTGCTGAGGCGGAAGCTGCGCTTGTGGGGACAAGGCCCGATCTGGCGCCTTGGGCGGATACGCCCGATGCATTAATTACCGGCAACGCCAATCAGATTGCCGATCGGTTTGCGCCTCAAGGTGATCTATTAGTTCGGCGTCAGGCTCAACTTGATCATTGGCTCCTTGGGACCTTCACCGGGGGTGTCGCGTTCGTCGTCATCATGACGCTGTTCTTCCAGGCGATATTTACCTGGGCTGCGCCGCTCATGGACGGGGTCGAGTCGATTGTTATTTCAATAGGCAGTGCAGTTGCCTCGGTCATGCCAGCGGGTGTTGTTGCCGATTTTGTGAACGATGCGATCTTTGGCGGTCTCGGTGCTTTCGTGGTATTCGCCCCGTTGGTTTTCATTTTGACGATGATTGTGGGTGCTTTGGAAGACTCGGGATACCTTGCGCGTGCGGCATTGATTTGCCACCGTCCCCTGAGTTTTTTTGGCCTGTCAGGTAAGAGCTTCGTGCCGTTACTTTCCGGTGTTGCTTGCGCAATTCCCGCAATCTACGCCGCGCGAACGATGTCTTCCCGACAGGAGCGGTTGCTGACCTACGTCGCGATACCACTTATGCCCTGTTCCGCAAGATTGCCTGTTTACGCCTTGTTGATTGCCATTTTGATACCTAATGAAACCGCTCTGGGTGGGCTGATCGGTTGGCAGGGATTAGCCATGTCTGGCATTTATTTTTTCGGCATCATGACTGCTTTAATTGTTGCTGCCGTGGTAAGCCGGATGGGTGATACCAGCTCATCGAGTCAGGCCTTCATTCTTGAGCTACCGTCTTATCGCTTGCCTGAGCTGGGGCCCATTATTAGCCAGTCACTCAACCGCGCTGCGCACTTCATCAAGAAGGCTGGTAGCGTGATTTTTGCGGTGACGGTTGTTGTTTGGTTCTTGGGCTACTTTCCGAACGGTGGGGAAGATTTGTCATCTTCCTGGCTTGCCGCCTTGGGTCGGTTCATTGAGCCCGTCTTTTCGCCGCTGGGTCTTGATTGGCGGTATGGCGTGGCCATCATTGCCTCGTTCCTGGCTCGAGAGGTATTCGTCGGAACCCTAGGGACCATTTTTGGAATCGAGACCGCCGATGAAGACCCGACCTCGCTGGCTGATCAAATAGCAGCATCGGGTCTAACTGCCGCGTCAGGTCTCGCGCTCGTTGTCTTTTTCACCATTGCGCTTCAGTGCGTTTCCACGGTTGCGCTCCTGGCACGCGAAGCAAAGTCATCGCAGTTCGCGTTGAAATTGCTGATGGGTTATTTGGTGCTTGCGTGGACCGTTGCTTGGCTTGTCTATTCCTTAGCCAGTGCACTTCTTACATAAGCTCTGGCGTGTTACCTAGTCTCGGGCTTGTTGGTAGAGCTGAAGTTCTGTCAGTAAGAGTTTTGCGGCGAGCTTGAGCGTGAGCGAGTGATGGTGCTTGCGCAGGGCCTCTACGCCCTCGCCAATCTGTTGTTGCAGACGCTCCGCATCTTCGAGTTCGATGCCATTTGGCAGATCCACTGAAAACGAAAAGTCTGCGTCCTCAATTTCCCCATAAACCTTGCTTAGTAATTGCGTCGCGTGGCTGATCAGTTCTTGGTCGGCGCCCTTTTCTTCGAGCAGCGCACTCAGTTGCTCGGTTAAGAATTGATAGGCTTGCTTCTCGCGGCTTGGGAATTCGAGAACGTTCGACATCAAAGTGGGCGTTGCAGATTCGACTTTCGAGGATCAGCGTTGGGCGCGTGCCGCAGGAGCGTCGCCGTGTGTCCAATCCTCTGCACGAGTTCTGCGCCACAGCCCTCAATCAAGGCTTCGATCACCTGATCTCTTGCTTCCCGGTCACCGACATTGACTTTGATTTTCACAAGCTCGTGATCGTTGAGCGCGCGCTCAAGTTCAGATTGAATACCCTCAGTGAGCCCTTGGCCGCCGACGGTGACAATGGGATTGAGTTTGTGTGCGATTGCGCGGTACTGCTTAAGAAGTCGGTTGTCCAAGATGAAGCTCTCGTTAAATGAAAAGACTGCGGTGCCAGGTGATATTCTATCGCTCATTGCAGCAGGAGTCCCTATAAATGGCGAAGAAGCGCGGTTCAAGCAAAGCTTGGCTGAAAGAGCACCGAGACGATGTGTATGTTCAGCGTGCTCAGGCCGAGGGTTATCGATCCCGCGCCTGCTACAAGCTGCTTGAGCTCAACGAGAAAGACAAGTTCATTAAGCCGGGTATGACCGTGGTCGACCTAGGCAGTGCACCGGGCGGTTGGTCTCAGGTTGCCGCTCAACTGGTTGGTCACAAAGGGCGAGTCATCGCCAGCGATATCTTGCCCATGGATGCTGTGGCCGGAGTCGACTTTATACAAGGCGACTTCACCGAGCAGTCAGTCTTTGATGAGATACAAACGGTTATTGGCGAGTCTGTCCCATCGGTTGTTTTATCGGACATGGCGCCGAATATGAGCGGTATTGTGTCAGTTGATCAGCCAAAGGCCATGTATCTCGTCGAACTCGCGTTGGATATGGCGGTACAAATGCTGCCCGAGGGCGGTGTTTTCGCTGCTAAGGTATTCCACGGTGAGGGCTTTGACGAGTGGCTCAAGTCAGTTCGTAGCCATTTTAAAACCGTCAATAGTCGAAAGCCCGCCGCCTCTCGACCTCGCTCAAAAGAGGTGTATGTCGTGGCAAAAGGTTTTCGCGCCTAGAGCCAATACCTCGAATTTCACGTAAATCACTCATCGACACTTGAAATACCCACTCGGTGTCTCCAATTGGTAAAGATGCGCGTTATGCAAAGACCCCGCTATACTGCAGGGTCTTAGAACGCCTACGTCGAGCCGGAGGATGGTGATTTGAACAATATGGCGAAGAATATGTTGTTGTGGCTTGCGATTGCAGC
>JAYOAN010000004.1:0-24373 GCA_038104285.1 Halieaceae bacterium | reverse complement strand
ATGGTGATTTGAACAATATGGCGAAGAATATGTTGTTGTGGCTTGCGATTGCAGCGGTGCTGTTATCAGTCTTCAACAACTTTAGTACTCAAGGCCCTAAGGAAGAACTTGGGTACTCGGCCTTCATACAAGAGGTTGAGAACAACCGGCTCTCGAGGGTGGTTGTTGACGGTCTCACTATCTCGGCAGAGCGCAAAGACGGCTCCAGCTTTGAGACTGTGCGGCCAATGGTCGAAGATCCCAAGTTGATGGATGACCTCCTTGCTCACAACGTGGTTGTTGAGGGTAAAAAGCCAGAGCAGCAGTCGGTGTGGACGCAGCTCTTGGTAGCCAGCTTCCCGATTCTTTTGATTCTCGCTGTGTTCATGTTCTTTATGCGCCAGATGCAGGGCGGCGGCGGTGGCCGTGGTGGCCCAATGAGTTTTGGTAAAAGCAAAGCAAAACTTCTTGGCGAGGACCAAATTACGACAACTTTCGCTGATGTGGCGGGCGTTGACGAGGCCAAAGAAGACGTTCAAGAGTTGGTGGAGTTCTTGAGAGATCCCAGTCGTTTCCAGAAACTCGGTGGACGTATTCCGCGCGGCGTGCTTATGGTTGGACAACCCGGTACCGGTAAGACACTACTGGCCAAAGCCATTGCAGGCGAGGCGAAGGTGCCGTTCTTTTCTATTTCGGGCTCGGATTTTGTTGAGATGTTCGTAGGTGTTGGTGCTTCGCGTGTCCGAGATATGTTCGATCAGGCCAAGAAGCAGTCACCGTGCATTATTTTCATCGACGAGATCGATGCGGTGGGTCGTCATCGTGGCGCTGGATTGGGCGGCGGTCACGACGAACGTGAACAGACGCTCAACCAGTTGCTTGTTGAGATGGACGGCTTTGGTGGCAACGACGGCGTGATCGTCATCGCAGCGACAAACCGCCCTGACGTTCTTGACCCTGCGTTGTTGCGTCCCGGTCGTTTTGACCGTCAGGTGACCGTCGGCTTGCCTGACATCCGCGGCAGAGAGCAAATCCTGAAGGTTCACATGCGTAAGGTGCCGCTCGCTGAGAACGTTGAGGCGTCTAAAATCGCTCGAGGTACACCTGGATTCTCTGGTGCTGATCTCGCTAATTTGGTGAACGAAGCTGCGTTGTTTGCAGCGCGTGCAGGTGTGCGAACGGTAGGGATGCAGCAGTTCGAGCTTGCTAAGGACAAGATCATGATGGGTGCTGAGCGCCGGTCGATGGTTATGTCCGAGAAGGAAAAGCTGAATACGGCATATCACGAGGCAGGCCACGCGATTGTTGGTCGCTTAATGCCTGAGCACGATCCTGTCTACAAGGTTTCGATTATTCCTCGTGGACGAGCATTGGGTGTCACAATGTTCCTGCCAGAGGAAGACCGTTACAGCCACAGCCGTCGCCATATTGTTAGTCAGATCACAAGCTTGTTTGGTGGCCGAGTCGCTGAGGAAATGACGCTGGGAAAAGAGGGCATCACGACAGGTGCGTCTAACGATATCCAGCGTGCTACCGAGATCGCCCGTAACATGGTGACCAAGTGGGGCTTGTCGGACACTATGGGCCCGTTAATGTACGACGAAGGTGGCGAAGAAGTCTTTTTGGGGCGAAGTGCGGCGCAACCTTCGAAAGCGATGTCTGACGAAACTGCGTTGGCTATCGATAAGGAAGTGCGTTCCATTATCGACGAGTGCTACGAGAAAGCCCGTAGCATTCTCGACGAACACAGAAGCAAGATGGACATGATGGCCGACGCGTTGATGCAGTACGAAACGATCGACTCTGAGCAGATAGACGCCATTATGGAGGGTAAGAAGCCCAACCCACCTTCTGATTGGACGAGTGGCCCCACTGATCCACCGTCTGATCCCGAAGCATCCTCAGGCGACGATACTGTGGGTGACCCCGTCACGCACTGAGCAATCGACTGCCGAACGTGGTTACCTCATTAGCCTGTGGTCAGAAGACACTGTCTCTGGCCACACCTCAGATTATGGGCGTCCTCAATGTGACGCCCGATTCATTTTCAGACGGCGGCCAACTTTATGCGGACGCCACCATCAACGCTGACCGACTACTTGATCGAGCTGAGAGCATGGTCCTGGCTGGTGCATCGATTCTCGATATTGGTGGTGAATCAACACGACCGGGCGCAACACGCGTCTCCACGCAGGAAGAACTCGAGCGCGTGATGGGGGCGGTTGAATTGATCGCGCCCAGGCTCGACGTTGTTCTCTCGATTGATACCAGTAATCCTGAGGTGATGACTGCTGCTGCGGGCGCAGGAGCGGGGTTGTTAAATGACGTGCGAGCCTTTCGCCGCGAGGGGGCGCTTGCTGCCGCTGCTGCGAGTGGATTGCCTGTGGGTTTGATGCATATGTCTGAGGAGCCTGACCGGATGCAGGCAACCACCGACTATGTGGATGTCGTAGAAGATGTTTCTGTTTTCCTAAAAGATCGAATCGAGGCCTGCATTGATATGGGCATTCAACGTGACCAAATTGTGATCGATCCTGGATTCGGTTTCGGTAAAACGGTGACCCAAAACTATGAAATGATGCGGCGTCTTGCCGAATTTGCCGCATTTGAGCTGCCAATCTTGGTTGGTGTCTCTCGCAAGTCTATGATCGGGGCTATAACAGGGCGGCCCGCTGATGAGCGTGTTGTGCCTAGTTCGGTTCTTGCCGTCATTGCCGCACAAAATGGTGCGTCGATTCTGCGAGTACATGACGTTGCTGAGACTGCAGACGCGCTCGCCGTCTGGGCGGCAACTAGCGGTGCTTTGGAGAGCGCCTCGTAAGGTAGAAGACAGGGGAAGCTAAATGTCTCGGAAGTACTTTGGCACTGACGGTATTAGAGGCCGGGTAGGTGATTCGCCGGTAACGCCCGATTTTATGCTCAAGCTAGGCTGGGCCACGGGAAAGGTCTTCGCCAACAAGGATGGTACCCACCCCACGGTTCTTATTGGCAAAGACACGAGAATCTCCGGCTATATGCTCGAGTCGGCACTCCAGGCGGGGTTGGCAGCGGCTGGCGCCAATGTGAAACTCCTAGGACCACTCCCTACCCCCGGCATTGCACTCCTGACCCGAAGTCAAAAGGCGGAGGCTGGCATCGTTATCAGCGCGTCGCACAATCCCTACTTCGACAATGGCATCAAGTTTTTCAACGGCCAGGGCAGCAAGCTCTCTGATGAACTTGAGCTTCAAATTGAGGCAATGATCGATGCGCCCATGGAGACGGTGGACTCAGAGCAGCTGGGTAAGGCGAGTCGAATTACAGACGCGGCAGGTCGCTATATCGAATATTGCAAGTCGACCTTCCCCGATGACCTAAGTCTCAAGGGACTGAAAATAGTTATCGACTGCGCCCACGGTGCGACCTATCACATAGCGCCCGGGGTATTCGAAGAACTGGGTGCTAGCATCATCCTGATGGGAGCCTCTCCAGACGGATACAACATCAATGATGGTGTTGGGTCCACTGAGCCGGCGGCGTTGCAGCAGCGGGTACTCGAGGAAAAAGCCGATCTCGGCATAGCTTTTGATGGCGATGGCGATCGACTGCAGATGGTCAATCACGCTGGCGAGCTGCTCACGGGCGATGATGTCCTCTACATCCTTGCTATGGATCGCATAGCCACCGGAGGAAGTGATGCGGGTGTCGTCGGTACACTAATGACTAATATGGGGTTGGAGTTAGCGCTAGAGCAGAATGGATTACGTCTTGCTAGAGCTAAGGTGGGTGACCGGTATGTCAAAGAGCTGATGGTGTCTGAAGGATGGAGTCTTGGCGGTGAGTCGTCCGGTCACATTATTTGCGGCAATCTCAGTACCACGGGTGATGGCGTTATTGCCGCACTGCAGGTGTTGTCTGCGGTCGTTGCCTCGGGTCGCGGGTTACAGGAGCTTACCTCTGGATTTACCCCATTACCTCAGGTGCTGGTGAACGTTCGTATCAAGAAAGGGTTTGATATCACAGCTCATCAAGCTATCAGCGACGCCTGCGAGCGCGTTGAGCGCGAGCTTGTTGGCCGTGGTCGTTTATTATTGCGCCCCTCGGGTACTGAGCCCGTCATTCGTGTCATGGTAGAGGGCGATGAGACCGTTGCCATTGATAGCTTGGCGAATGAGGTAGCAGAGGCGATTAGACAAGCGGCCTAACAAGAGTCTTGCCCCGCGGGCCCCTCTTGGGTAGACTCGCGCACCCTTAGTGATGGTGTTTGTGTTGCGCACAGCACCACGTTCGGAGAAACACGTGAATCAGGTTATTTTGGTCGTACACCTCTTGGTGGCGCTAGCAATCATCGGACTCATTTTGCTACAGCGTGGCAAAGGGGCAGATGTGGGCGCGTCTTTTGGTGGTGGTGCGTCACAAACCGTATTTGGCTCGTCTGGCGGTGGTAATGCGCTGACGTCTGCAACGGGCTGGCTGTCAGCTATTTTCTTTGCGACCAGCTTTGGTTTGGCAATGATTGCAGATCAGCAATATGCGGAGACAGATGATCTTGGTTTTGATGTTCCTCTTGAGGCTGTCGAAGCGGCACCTCTGGCTCCTGCTGGCGATCTACCGCTTGTGGATGAGGCCAATGAAAATTCAGGTACTAGCGATCTCCCGATCGACTAAGTACTGCACGACTTGCGGAAGTGGTGGAATTGGTAGACACGCTATCTTGAGGGGGTAGTGGCCTATGGCTGTGGGGGTTCAAGTCCCCCCTTCCGCACCATCATTGCGATGAAAAAGCCCCGTGTGTAGGGGCTTTTTTGTGTCTCGCCATTGCGCGTCTATGAACTACACAATTTTGGGCCGATTAAACGGGTTTTAGGTGCTCGGGGAAGTTCAGATTCCAGCTGGTTTCCTGTGTTCTCGCGGAAAACAGCCAGCGACCGTCTATGCGCGCGAACTTATCGACATACCAAATCCCCAAAATGAAGGTTTGAGTTCCACCCTCGATAGCCATCTCCATGGGGTTGAAGCACATGACGCGACCTGTCGCAGTGTCCCCTTCAACCTTGAACTGGGTGTTACTCACGAGATGTTGATGATTGGGGAAAAGCGACATGGCCTCGCTAAGGAACGCGATCATCTCCTCTACATTGCACTTAGGGGCGCCGGTCGCTTGGTAGTCGATGACGGCGTCATCTGTAAATATCGTACTGAGCTCTGAAAAGGCCTTTCGGTCGACGATGTCCGCGTACAGAGTTACCAGGTCTTGTAGTTCAAACCGATCAGAAATTTCCTGGAGCGATAACGCCATGTTGTTGATCTCCCAAGGCTGGTTACAAGATTAAGCGCTACTGGTTCGCAAGCTAGAGCGCAATAGAGACCAACATAAGCGCCGCCACAAGCAGTGGCGTGAGCGTGAGTACGGTGCCCCCGATTCGAAGAGGCATGCTCGACTTCATAAACGCAAAGCAGAAGCCGTGCATCAGTCTGCCGACAAGAAAGGCGAGTCCAAGACCGTGGAGCGTTGATGGGTCGGTTCCGTTTGTCTCCAGTAGGTAAAGCAAGATCACCATCGTCGGGGCGTATTCGGTCAGGTTGCCATGCGCTCGAATTGCGCGCTGAAGCATTTCCTCGTCATCAGTATTGATATTGAGAAAGGAAAAGACAGGGCTTCCCCGAAGGGCAATCACTCGAAACGATAGAAAGACGAGCCAGATGGCGAGAAGACTTGCGTAAACAGCGGTAATCATGAATCAGGTCCTTTTCTATTGTCCTGCACAGATAGCCCATGCTCGACGTTTTGGTTATTGAACCACAGACGCGCCATGCGCACTGCCGTCAGATCAAAGCAGCGACTTTTTGTCCGAGGTGACGTGCTGACGTCCACTTACCGCCGAATACGTTGATAAGCGAATCAACGACTTCGATTTCAGAATCTCGGCTCGCGGTGCTCATGTTGGATACCTCTGCTTGCCGAGTTTTGGCGATCGGGCGAACCCCCGACAATGTGGTCTTGATCCGGTCTCGGCCTATGCTGATGTCTAGGTGGTCTTGCAGCACGGCTAACAGATAGTCGACTTCCGCTTCACTGCACTCGATAGGATCAGCAAGGTGATGACTGTGTTCAGTTGTACCAAGGAGCACTTCATCCGCTGACTGAGGGATGCAAAAGACAATACGATTATCCGTAGGTACCTGGAAAACTAAGGCGTGTGGAAGAGACAACTCTAGGAGAAGGTGCGAGCCTCGTACGTGTTCAATGTCGAACCGAGACTCGATGTTTGCCTGAGTTAAGACATCACTCGCCCAGGGTCCGGTCGCATTAATAATGTGGTCAAACGAAATTTCATCACCGTTCACTTCCAGCGTACCGTCAGTCGTTAAGTTTGATATGGGGGTGTTAGGGGAGATGGTGACGCCCGAAGAATGCGCTTCGCTCAGTAAAATCTCGGCCAAGGCTTGGTCGTCCATGACAAGATCGCAGTAGCTGACGCCGCCTCGCAAATTGTTTGATTTCAGTTCCGGGAAGTTTTTTAACAGGTCCTGTCTACTGTGAATATGGCTTTTTCCCAGCGAAAACCGGCCGGCGAGCCATTGGTATAACAGCGCACCGGCGAATAGGGTCGCGCGACCCCTCGGTGAATCGCTGTAAATAGGGAAGAAGAATCGTTCGACGCGGGTTGCATTGGGTGCGATGCGCCGCCATTCATCGCGTTCGATCAATGCCTCTCGAACCAGCTTGATATGACCCTGCTCTAGATAGCGAATGCCGCCGTGAAGCATCCGAGAGGATTTACTGCTTGTTTCTGCGAAAGGTGCACCCGCGTCGAACAGTGCAACGTCAAAGCCGCGCTTTGCACAGGCTGTTGCGATGGACGTGCCGTTTACCCCGGCGCCGACGACGGCAATTCGTTTCGAAACCACGCTGCTCTCCTCTGGATTACTCGCACGACTACAGGTGAAATCACAGACCTGATGATGCGCCTCATGTTGAGCTATATAAGTTAAGCGCCATAGACGTTACAGGTTCTACGCGGTTACCCACTTAAGACGACAGCTTGCGGGCCGCATTTGCCCACACGCGTATCGACTCATTTTTCTTCTAAGCGCTTTAATTACGTCGCTGTTTACTACTTTCTGTATCGCCGCTTAGGCAGTGTACATCGAGATATCTTGCAGTTTTGTGATGCCGTTTTGAGCCTCGATTTTGCCGCTGTTGCCGCTCTTTTGAGTACACCATTTTACTGATCGACAGTACTGACAAATTTCTTACCAGAAAGTGTTAGAAAAACGCCAAGTTTTACTCACGATTTTTCTGGCGTCGGGCTTATTTATGAATTAAAAATGACACCAAAATTTGCGGTCAAAAAATAAGCGAGAAATTCGTATGACTGAGAGAGCAGGAAGACGAAAAGGTGGTGGTCGCGCCGGTCGAAGAGAAGCACGAGCTAGCTCAGGTCCCGCGGCAGCACCGTACATCAAGCGAAAGATTCCCTACGTTGAAATTCTCAGTGAAGAGGGCTTGCAGCTCATTGAGGACAACGCGGATAAGCTCTTGGAAGAAGTGGGCATTGATTTTCTCGATGACCCCGAGGTGCTCGAGCTGTTCAAAGCCGCCGGGGCCAATGTCGATGGTACTCGCGTACGCTTCCCGCGGGGAATGTGTCGCCAGATTATCCAGGCGACTGCGCCCTCGGAATATGTTCAGTATGCGCGCAACCCCGAACGCAGCGTCACCATTGGTGGCAAGAACACGGTGCTGGTACCTGCTTACGGATCACCCTTTGCGCACGACCTAGATAACGGCCGTCGCTACTCAACAATCGAAGACTTTCGTAATTTTGTGAAATTGGCTTACATGGCGCCCGGTATTCATCACTCAGGTGGTACCGTTTGTGAGCCTGTCGATCTGCCTGTGAACAAGCGCCACTACGATATGGTCTACAGCCACTTCAAGTACAGTGACAAGCCACTGATGGGGTCGGTTACGCACCATCGTCGGGCTCAAGATTCAGTGGATATGGCGAAGCTGGTCTTTGGTGACGAATTTGTCGATCAAAACTGCGTGCTAACGAGCCTGATTAACGTTAACTCACCCATGGTATTCGATGGCACCATGCTTGGGTCGTTGAAGGTCTACGCACGCAACAATCAGTCATGTGTGGTTTCGCCCTTCATCCTTGCTGGCGCCATGTCGCCTGTGACCGTTGCGGGCACTTGCACACAGATTTTGGCTGAGGCGATGGCTGGGATTGCATTAACTCAGTTGATTCGACCAGGTTGCCCTGTGGTATTTGGTACCTTCGCCGCTGCCGTGTCCATGGCAACGGGCGCACCAACCTTCGGCACACCTGAACCAAGCCAAGTAATTTACGCAACTGCCGCACTGGCAAGACGTCTTGGGGTGCCTTACCGAAGTGGTGGTGGTTTATGTGGCTCAAAGGTACCCGACGCACAAGCCGCTTACGAAGCTGCCAATACGCTGCAGACTGCCGCGCTTGCGGGCGTAAACTTCATGCTGCACACCGCAGGTTGGCTCGAGGGCGGTCTTGCTGTGGGCTATGAAAAGTTCGTGATGGACTGCGATCAGGCGAGCATGCTCGCGGTGCTGCTCGAGGGAATGGATCTCTCAGAGAATGCGCAAGCCATGGAGGCCTTCCACGAAGTGGGGCCCGGTAAGCACTTCCTGGGGTCAGCGCATACCTTGAACAATTTTGAATCCGCGTTTTATCGGTCGACCATTGCCGATAACAACAGCTATGAGCAGTGGTCAGCTGAAGGCAGCCTCGATGCAGCCCAGCGAGCAAATGGCATTTGGAAGAAGATGCTGGCAGATTACGAGCCGCCCGCATTAGACCCAGCGATCGACGAGGCGCTCTTAGACTTTATGGCGCGTGAAAAAGCATCTTTCGCCGACAGAGACTACTAGGCGATTTAAGGGGAGACATCACTAATGTCCGATGAAGAAGACATCATCCTTTCAGAACTTTCCGATGACGACCTCGTGTTGCAGATGCATGATGATTTGTACGACGGCCTCAAAGAAGAGATTGAAGAAGGTACAAATATCCTGCTTGAGCGGGGTTGGTCAGCTGAGCAGGTGTTGAGTAAGGCGCTCGTTGATGGAATGACGATCGTAGGTATCGACTTCCGTGACGGAATCCTGTTCGTGCCTGAGGTGCTACTGGCGGCTAACGCCATGAAAGGCGGTATGGCTATTTTGCGTCCCCTACTTGCCGAGACAGGAGCCAAGCCCGTCGGCACGATGGTGATCGGAACCGTAAAAGGCGACATCCACGATATCGGCAAGAACCTTGTTGCGATGATGATGGAAGGCGCGGGCTTCGAGGTCTACGACATTGGTATCAATAACGCCGTTGAAGACTACGTGGCTGCGCTGGAACGTCACAAGCCTGACATCCTCGGCATGTCGGCACTCCTGACTACAACCATGCCGTACATGAAGGTCGTTATTGATGCGCTCAAAGAGCAAGGCATACGCGATGATTACATCGTGATGGTAGGTGGCGCACCGCTGAACGAGGAGTTTGGCGAAGCGGTGGGTGCTGATGCGTACTGTCGTGATGCGGCAGAGGCAGCAGTCTCTGCAGTTCGGCTCGTCGAAGAGCGTCGCGTCGCTCAAGGCTAACGGACTTGTCGCGCGTCCTGATCATCGGCTGCGGAGCGCTCGCCGCCGAGATCACCGCACTCAAAAAGGCTAATAATTGGTCCGGCGTCGATGTTCAGTGCCTAGACGCCGCCTTACACAATCGCCCAGAGCGGATTGCCGAGCAGCTCGAGCAAGCGCTCGATAAGCGCCACTCCGATTACAAAAAAATTGTCATTGCCTATGCTGACTGCGGCACGGGTGGTGGTGTCGATCGCGTCGCGAAACGTTTTGGTGCTGAGCGACTGCCAGGGGCTCATTGCTACGAATTCTTCGCAACCAGCGAGGTGTTTCGAGAGCTCGCCGACGCCGAGCCCGGAACGTTTTATCTCACCGATTTTCTCGCACGTCATTTCGAGCGCTTAGTCATCGACGATATGAAGCTCGATGCCCATCCTGAGTTGGAAAGTATGCTGTTTGGTCATTACCGCAAAGTGGTATATCTCGCTCAAACGGATGACGCTACATTGCGCTCCGCTGCGGAGTCGGCCGCGGATCGTTTGGGTCTTCCGCTCGAAATAATCGACACCGGTTATGGTTTGCTCGCCTCGAGTCTTGAGGAACAAGTCGTAACAGTTTCTTGAGGTCGAGCGAAGGTATAGGTGAGGGAGTAATAGGTGCAACGAATAGACGTTTATTGGCGAGACATTCCCTCGCAGGTTCTGATCAAGCGAGGTCGAGAGCGCGGGAAGTACCTTTTGGAGCATCGCTTCCAGGCTGCGATAGATAGGGCAGCAATGCGCGCGGGCAAAGGTGGAAGTGACGCTTACCTCGAAGAATGGCGACGCGTAACAACCACGATAGAGTCAGATCAGAGCGCCCAAGATCTCGCCGTCGAGATTGGTAAAGCCATTGAGGCAGAAGTGACTGATGAGATGCTCGCGAACTGGGTAAAAAACAAGGGATTTGAGGCGGCAAATTAGCTTGCATCCCGAGCGCTGAGGCGTTACAAAACGCGCCTCAAAAACACCTTGGTATTGGGTCGAGCGGTAGATAACCGATTACCGGGATATTTTTAATAAGAAGGTGTGCACAACGATTAAACTAGTGCACCGGAGACACTCATGACAACCACTATTATCAGCTCGGCCACCAGAGAAGTTCGCATCGGTTTTGATCAACCTTTCGTTGTTATTGGTGAGCGTATTAACCCCACTGGCCGCAAGATTCTTGCGGAAGAAATGAAGAACGGTGACTACAGCCGCGTTGAAGCAGACGCGCTTGCGCAGGTTGCTGCGGGTGCGCATATGTTGGATGTGAACGCTGGCATCCCACTGGCCGATGAGCCTCGTATTCTCGCGGAGGCCGTCCAACTTGTTCAGTCAGTCACTGACGTACCCTTGAGCATTGATTCTTCTATTGTCGAAGCGTTGGAGTCAGGCCTTTCGGTCTATCAGGGTAAAGCCCTAGTGAACTCTGTCACGGGTGAGGACGAAGTTCTTGAGCGTGTACTGCCACTTGTCGCTAAGTACGGAGCTGCCGTGGTGGCGATCTCGAATGATGAGACCGGTATTTCTGAGGATCCGAACGAGCGATTCAAGGTAGCCAAGAAGATTGTTGAGCGTGCAGCTGATTACGGTATTTCGCATGAAGACGTCGTGGTCGACCCACTTGTTATGCCCATTGGCGCTATCAATCAAGCGGGCGTACAGGTCATGGAGTTGGTTCGACGTCTTCGCACAGAGCTGAAGGTTAATACTACTTGTGGCGCGTCGAATGTCAGTTTTGGTCTGCCTAATCGAAATGGGATCAATGCAGCATTTCTTAACATGGCCATGGGTGCGGGTATGACGTCTGCTATCACAAGTCCACTGCACGCTGAAGTGATGCAAGCGGTTAGAGGCGGTGACGTCATGATGGGACACGACCCCGATTGCGCTAATTGGATTAAGGCTTATCGTGAGCCCGCTCCCGAAGGTGCTGGCGCGCGTCGTGGTCGTTCAGGACGCCGAAGAGGCTAACGCACAGCGGTGTCTGCCGAGCAGGTCAAAGTTCTCTTTTTACCATCGGGAAAGCGCGGCGAGTTTCCAAAACACACCCGCCTGCTCGAAGCTGCCCGAACGCTCGGCGTAGATATCGACTCGGTCTGCGGTGGTCGTGGACTCTGCGGTCGCTGCCAGATCGCCTGCATGTCGGGCACTTTCCAGAAGCATAAGATGACCTCGAGTCCCGAGCATCTGTCTCCGCTTGTTGCAACCGAAGTTAAATTTAATGAGCGGAAAGGCCCTCTGCCTGAGGGGCGGCGGCTGAGTTGTCACGCGGAGTTACTCGACGACGTTATTATCGACGTACCCCCCGAGAGTCAGGTGCATCGTCAAATCATCCGTAAAGATGCCGAGCATCGCGATATTCAGCTCAATACGGCAACTCGCTTGTATTTCGTCACCTTGCCCGAGTCGACTCTCGAGGATGCGCGGGGCGAGTCAAAGCTTCTACTGGAGGCCCTGTCGAAAGATTGGGATCTGACTGATCTCACCATAGAAACGTCTGAACTTATAAAGCTTCAAACGGCGCTTGCGTCGGGCGATCGGGGTGTAACGGTTGCAGTCTTTGAATCCAGAAAAGTAATAGGTATCTGGTCGGGGCTGTTTGAATCACCACGAGGCGTTGCGATTGATGTGGGGTCGACGACGGTTGCTGCGCATCTATGCGACCTCTCCACGGGTGATGTGCTCTCATCAGCGAGCGTAATGAACCCGCAGATTCCCTTCGGCGAAGACCTAATGAGTCGCGTCAGTTACATCATGATGCACCCCGAGGGCGCCGAGGCGATGAGTGCCGCTATTCAGACCGCGCTTAGCAAACTGTTTGTAGAGCTCACGGATCAGTTGGGCGAGACCACCGATAATATTTTGGAGATCTCGTTAGTCGCCAACCCCATCATGCACCATTTGGTTTTGGGCATTAACCCCATCAATTTGGGAGGCGCGCCTTTTGCACTCACGCTCGATGAGGCGGTGACGCTTAAGGCGCGCGATTTGGGGTTAGATACGCACAAGCAAGCGCGGCTGTTCGTGCTGCCCTGTATTGCGGGTCATGTGGGTGCAGACACCGCAGGTGTGATTCTTGCTGAGAGTCCCGACACTGACGACGCGATGAGCTTGATTGTTGATGTGGGCACGAACGCTGAAATTGTTCTGGGTAACAAAGACCGACTCCTCGTTTGCTCAAGTCCCACAGGACCCGCTTTCGAGGGCGGCGAAATTAGCGCAGGACAGCGGGCGACTGCAGGGGCAATCGAACGTGTGCGCATCGATCGTGAGACCCTCGAGCCTAAATTCAGAGTGATTGGATCGGAGCTTTGGTCTAACGATGCGGGCTTTAGTGAGTCGACCTGCGATCTAAGTATTACTGGCATCTGCGGCTCTGGCATTATCGAAGTGATCGCCGAGATGTTTCTGGCCGGCATTATTTCAAAGGACGGTATTGTTGATGGAGCGCTCGCGGAGCGCACGTCACGCGTTCGTGCTCATGGTCGCACCTGGTCCTATGTCTTGCACTTTGCCGAGGATGAGTCTCAGCGCGATATCGTTGTGACGCAAAACGACGTCCGTCAGATCCAGTTAGCAAAAGCCGCGCTCTACGCCGGCATTAAATTGCTGATGGATAAGATGGGGGTGTCTACGGTCGATCGTATCCGCCTAGCCGGCGCCTTCGGCAGTCACATCAGCGTTGAGCACGCCATGGTGCTCGGACTTATTCCTGACTGTTCGCTGGATCATGTCTCTTCGGCAGGTAATGCCGCAGGTGTTGGTGCCCGAATCGCACTCTTGGATCATGACGCTCGCGACGGTATCCAGCGAACCGTGAATAAAGCTGAGCGTATTGAGACGGCAACGGAGAGAGATTTTCAGGATTATTTTGTCGCCGCCATGGCGTTTCCACATAAGTCAGACCCTTTCTCGCATCTATTCTCCGTTATCGAACGGCCCGCACAGAAGGAGACTGATGCCCTTGAGGCCCCTCGCAGACGACGCCGTCGCGGGTAGCGGAACGTCTGAACTGAGGAAGAGGTTTTATGAATAAAAAAATATTCGCTCTCTTTTCTTCCTCTGTGCACCACCAATCATTATCGGGAGATTTGTGAAGTACCGCAGAAGTTTGCTGCAGTGATCGTCTTTTTATCTAGGCAACGCCACATCATAGGCACCGTACTGTCTGTTGATGGCGGATACGTCGCGCAATAGGACGCTTATGAAGCTCAAGAGAATCAGCATCTATCAGCATGACCTGTCGGTAAAGAATGGGCCGTATCGGATGGCGAATGCCTCCGGTTATGAGCTCGATACAACGCGTGTAAGGTTAGAGAGCGAGTGTGGAACGGTAGGATGGGGTGAGACCTCCCCGGTGGGGCCGACGTACGCGCCGACAAAGGATTAAAAAAATGAGTGAGACGAGGGGAAGCCGACTAACGCAGGCCTCGAATGTCAGCACGACAGGTTAAGGTAATCAAAATTGGGAAATGAGCCCGACCCAAAACCGAGAAAGAAAACACGAACAGAAAATAGAAAGAGAGAGTAGACAGAAAAAAGGGGCCTGAGGCCCCTTTCTTAGTCGGTTTCTGAGGCCCTATGCTAGCTCTTTGGGCGCTCGTTTGTGGGGTCCAAAAGTGCGCCGTAGCCTACCTTCATGACCTCCGCCTCGTAATGCTCGCCGAAGTATTCGATCAGTACAATATTGCCTTCCGTTGCTTTGTCGGCAGGTAGGTAACCCATGGCGATGTTTAGCCCGAGACTCGGTCCAAAGGACATACTCGTGGTGTATGAGCGCCGGCCGTGTGAATCGATGAGCACTTCTTTCGACTCGCGATCAAGGATTGGCCAGTTACCGATGGGGTAGCGGACGACACCATTGCTATCTGTTGTGTCTTTGAGAACGAAGGTGCAGAGGTAAGCCGCTTGCTCGTCCAGTTCCCGCTGCTGTACATACGCCTCTTTACCGTGGAAGTCGGCGGCTTTGACCTTGGGTCGCGCGAGTGCAGCTTCGTACAGGTTGTAGTCAGTCTCAAGGTCTGCATTTTGCAGCCTCAAGCTCTTCTCAAGACGTCGGCTGTTAGCATAGGTCTCAATGCCGACCGGTGTTACACCCAGTTCAAACAATGCATCCCAGATAGCGAGACCGTCAGAGAAGGGGAAGTAAAGCTCCCAGCCCTGCTCACCTACGTAGCTAATGCGGAAGGCCCACACCTTGACGCCACAGACTGTGATT
Source organism: Halieaceae bacterium (assembly GCA_038104285.1). Lineage (GTDB taxonomy): Bacteria > Pseudomonadota > Gammaproteobacteria > Pseudomonadales > Halieaceae > Luminiphilus. Next base: position 9,552 of record JAYOAN010000004.1, on the reverse strand, counting down.
TCCTTGGTTGTCGCGAAGGGGAAAGAATTGTTAGAGATGCTTTCAGGGTCATCCATTAGTTTGGCCAAGGTGACGCGCGCCTCAGGGCCCCACAGACCCAAAGTAGACAGTTCCTCACTTCGATCGTGGAAGATGACGTCAGGGAAGCCCTTGCGCTCACTCATGTCACGCATCCAGACGTAGTCGCGATTTCCCGTGTCACCACCACAGACCACGCGGAAACAGTCGTCGGCGAGCCGGATGATGGTCAGATCGGAACGAATACCACCCGCTTGATCGAGGAAGTGCGTGTAGACACCTTTTCCAATTGCAGTGTCCCCGCCAACTTTTGCCACAGACAGGTATTCCATCAGCGCTTCAGCGTCAGAACCTTCCACATCGAAGATCGCGAAGTGTGAGAGGTTGATCATGCCAACGCCGTCGCTCATGGCGAGCTGTTCCGCGTTTGAGACCTCCCAGAAGTGACGGTTATCCCACTCAGCCTCTCGCACTGGCACCTGATCACGATACTCCGCGAGCAAGGTTTCCTCATTTGCGGCGTAGCCATGCGCGCGCTCCCAACCCGCGACTTCCATGAAGTAACCACCGAGTGCCACTTCGCGTTCGTAGAATGGGCTAACACGCATGCCTCGAGAGGTTGCGAATGGCTCACGCGGGTGTACCGCGGGTGTGTAAACCTTCTGCGATGATTCGTAGCAGTGTCCTCGAATGTACTCGTCGGTCTTTTGGATAGGGTAGTGACGGGCAGGATCGATGCTGTGCGGATCCATGCTTGTGCGTCCGTGTGTCATCCATTCCGCTAATAGCTTGCCGGCGCCCGGGCCATCTTTGACCCAAACCGCCTCACAAAGCCACAGATTCCTCGCTTCAACGGACTCCCCGATAATAGAGCCGCTGTCCACAGTCACTGACAGCAGACCGTTGAACGATCGACGCTCCTCCCAGCCAAGCTCGCCCAAGATTGGCGTGAGTTCGATGGCACGCTCAAACGCGTCCATTACCTGATCAAGCGTCATGTCGCGCATGGAGGGTGAGAGACGGGCCTCGCCTGGCTCAGCAATGTCACGCGCCTCTACGAGTCGTGGTTCGGTGGGCTCGTAGTAACCCCATTCGAGCAGGCCGCCCTCGGGCGTTGTTGGATCGCCTGTATCGCGCACATAAGCGGAGTTACCCTGATCGCGCAGTAGAGGATAGACAATATCTTTGCCTGTGCCTTCGAGGTGATCCCAAGGTCCAAAGAACAACAATGGGTGCTCGAGCGGCATCAGCGGCAACTTCACGTTGGCCGTTTCTGAAATCAACGAACCCCAAATGCCGGCACACAGCACGATGTGGTCTGCCATGATCGCGCCCTTAGGTGTATCGACACCCACGGCAACACCGTCTTCAACCAGGACTTTGGTGGCTGGGGTGTAGGCGAATGTCTTGAGCTTGCCACTGGCAACGGCTTCGTCAACGAGATCACCGGCTACTTTTTGCGATCGAGGTGTCACAAGCCCTGCCTCTGGGTCCCACATAGCACCCTGGATCTGATCTTCCTCAAGAAGCGGGAATTTTTCTTTCGCTTCAGCTGCGGAGATCATGTAAGCCTTTGTACCAAATGCCTTACCAGAACCGACCTTGCGAATGAGTTCGAGCATGCGGTCGTCGTCGTCCTTCCGAGCGACTTCCAGGCCGCCAATTTCAATGTAGTTCCCACGCTTTTTGTAGAACTCACGGCTGTACTGACTCGTCCACACAGTAAGCTTGTCGTGCGAGGTCATGTAGCAGAAATCAGAGGCATGCGACGTCGATCCGATGTCCGTTGGAATGGCTGATTTCTCGAGCCCTACGATGTCGTCCCAGCCTTCTTCGATGAGGTGATGAACGACGGATGCACCGACAATACCGCCCTGTCCGATGACAACAACTCGCGCGTGTTTTGGTAGGTCTGCCATGAACGTCTCCTCTGGCAAGCTTATTGTTCTTAAGGTGGCGAGTGTATTCGGAGGAGAGGCTAAACGAAATAGAATTCACCGCGATTTACCGGTACTTTTTAGAGCGGTACTCGCGATTACCCCCGACGTGGTATCGGTCGGTTTTTAAGGTGCTTATGTGTCAGCCCTGCCAGTAAATTTCTCGACGAATACACCTAACGGAGACGTGCTACATACAATGGTGCGACGCTCAATTTCGATGCCTTGACGAACGATAGCTACCCGAAGCTCCTTGTGTATTGGCAAGCATGCCGCCGCGGTGAAGCTATGTTGTCGCTTGCTGGATCCAGCGAATCGGCGTAAACCTGTCATCGCCAGTGCCAGGTGAGAACGTACGAGTGATGCATTGGACAAAATTTGCTACGAGCTATGAAGGATCTCATGTCGAACAGTAATAAAACCATTACCGCTATCAGTGGCGTGACCGTGGGACACGTCACTGACGCGCAGAACGCAACAGGGGTAACAGTTGTCCGATTTGCGGGTGACGGGGCGTGCGCCGCTGTCTCGGTTCAAGGTGCTGCGCCGGGCTCGAGAGAGACCGACTTGTTAGACCCGGGAAATTTAGTCGACAGAGTGCATGCGATTGTTCTCACGGGAGGTAGCGCCTTCGGGCTCGATGCCGCATCAGGTGTTATGGCTGTTCTGGAGAAAGACGGCCAAGGTCTCGGTGTTCTGCCCGACGTTGTTGTGCCGATAGTACCTGCAGCAGTCCTTTTCGATTTGGCCTTGGGTTCTTCGAGCGTTCGCCCCTCGGCGGAGTGGGGTAGGCGTGCAGCAAGCGAGGCCTCAACGGACCCCGTTCGATCAGGAAATATCGGTGCAGGCACGGGCGCAACGGTTGGCAAGCTGGCTGGTCCTGCATTCGCAACCAAAGGTGGACTCGGCAGTGCGTCACTAACACTACCCAACGGCGTAAAGGTCGCTGCACTCGTCGCTGTTAACGCAGTGGGTGAGATCGTTGACAGCGCAACAGGCGCTGTTATTGCAGGTGTTCGTGGGGCGGAGAAGGGCGCGTACCGCTCGGCTGTCGATATTGCGATTGGCTTGTCCGATGAAGATGGGCCGATTGGCTCAAACACGACGATCGGTATTGTGGTGACCGATGCACCACTTTCAAAAGCCGATTTGAAGAAAATTGCTGAAATGGCGCACGATGGTTTTGCTCGCGCGATACGGCCCGTCCACACGCAATTTGATGGAGACACGCTCTTCGCTGTATCGACCTCAACAACTGACGAGACTGTCAGAGCGGCTTCACATTCGGGAGCTAGCCTCAATTCGATCGGTGTAGCGGCAGCAAAAGTCGTTGAGATGGCCATTATTGACGGCGTAAACGCAGCAGACTCGCTTTTGGGGTGTCTTGCGAATCAGGATTGGTAAACAGGAGTAAATTCCGGATTTGGCGTCATTAGGACCCCAATTACTGCCGTTTTTATGGGTTTCTCCCTTGACGGGTTAGTGGGGAATCCCTAGACTCCGGCCCCTTAGTTGCAGTGCCATTGGTGCTGTGGGAATGCCTTCGACGATACCAGCGTCGAAACAAGGGGCATTACAAAGACTTGATGCGGGGTGGAGCAGCCTGGTAGCTCGTCGGGCTCATAACCCGAAGGTCGTCGGTTCAAATCCGGCCCCCGCTACCAACATAGCGCGTTTGTTGGCGCTGCATTTTAGGCCCCTTGTTCGGGCCTTTTTTGTGTCTGAAATTTGCCGAGGACGGCGATGAATACGATGGGTGGTAAAGAGAGCCAGTTGCTCACCATGCTCGAACCAACAATTGATATGTTGGGATACGAGCTATGGGGCTTGGAGCTACTCAGTCCGAATCGTAGACCGACATTACGGGTTTATATCGACAAGACGCAAGGCGTTACGGTAGACGATTGCGCTTCAGTCAGCCGCCATTTAGGTGGTGTGCTAGACGTCGAAGACCCTTTTGTCGGCGAATACACACTTGAGGTGTCTTCCCCAGGTATTGATCGACTGCTGTTCAAGCGCGAGCAATTTTCAGCGTACGAAGAGCAACCGATTGAGGTGAAGCTCCGTTTTCCGTTTGACGGAAGACGAAAGTTTCGTGGGTGGTTTTTGGGCTTTGATGGCGACGACATCATTGTACGCGTCGATAAGCACGAGTATTTGCTGCCCTTGAGCAGCATAGATAGGGCTCGCGTAGAGCCGACAGCAGAGTGGATCGAACGAGCGAGACCTGCTGCAGTGACAGAGTTAAACGAAAGCGTTAAAGAGGGCGACGCAGTCCTCGACAATCACAGTGAGACATAGGGAATGAACAAAGAAATTTTGATGGTCGCCGAAGCCGTTTCAAATGAGAAAGGCGTTTCCGAAGACATTATCTTTGAAGCTATCGAGCTGGCACTCGCTACCGCGACAAAAAAGCGGTATGAGGAAGAGTCAGACATCGAAGTTACTATCGATCGAAGCTCTGGAGACTACGTCACCAAGCGTAAATGGTTGGTTGTTCCCGATACTGAATTGGCATTGCTCGGCACGCAATTCACTACGGAAGAAGCGCTAGAGGCTGATGAAAATCTCAGACCCGGCGACGTTCACGAGGAAGTCATCGAGAACGTAGGCTTTGGACGCATTGCGGCGCAGACCGCTAAGCAAGTGATTGTTCAGCGTGTCCGTGAGGCGGAGCGCGCGCAGGTGGTAGATCTGTACAAAGATCGTTTGGGTGAACTGCTCGCCGGTACGGTGAAGAAAGTGACTCGCGACAACATTATCTTGGATCTTGGCAATAACGCCGAGGGCCTGCTGCCTCGCTCAGAGCTTGTAGGCCGTGAGACATTCCGTATGAACGATCGTGTTCGCGCGATTCTTACCGAGATCAATGAGGAGGCGCGAGGTCCACAGTTGATCATGTCGCGCGCGTGCAAAGAAATGCTAATCGAGCTCTTCAAGATCGAGGTGCCTGAGATTTCAGAGGGCGTTATTCAAATTCGCTCTGCTGCACGTGATCCAGGCTCACGAGCCAAAATTGCCGTGAAGACAGGCGATCAACGCATCGATCCTGTAGGCGCTTGCGTCGGTATGCGCGGTTCGCGCGTTCAGGCGGTATCCAACGAGCTCGACACTGAGCGTGTCGACATTATCCTTTGGGACGACAACCCTGCGCAGCTGGTGATCAACGCCATGTCGCCTGCAGAGGTTGAATCGATCGTTGTTGATGAGGAAAGCAACACCATGGAAGTTGCCGTCGCAGAGGATAACCTCGCGCAGGCAATCGGCCGAGGTGGTCAGAATGTTCGCTTGGCGTCTGATTTGACCGGTTGGACGATCAACGTCATGAGTACCGATGAGGCGATCGAGAAGCAAGAAGCCGAGGCTGGCGAAGTCATGGAGACCTTCATGAAGGCGCTCGACGTCGATGAAGACGTAGCAGCGGTCCTCGTTGAAGAGGGTTTCACAACCGTTGAAGAAGTCGCTTACGTGCCATTGGAAGAGATGGCGGATATCGAAGGCTTTGATGAGGATATCGCTGAAGAGCTGCGCGCCCGAGCCAAGGACGCCTTACTCACGATGGCAATTGCCTCTGAGGAAGAGCTTGGTGCCAACGAGCCAGCGCAGGACCTGCTTGAGATGCGCGGCATGGATAAGCAGCTCGCTTATGTCCTTGCCAGTATGGAAGTAATCACAATGGAAGATCTTGCGGAGCAAAGTGTTGATGAGCTCATGGAGATCGAAGGTATGACCGAAGAATGGGCGGGTGAGCTCATCATGACTGCTCGCGAACCGTGGTTTGCGGAAGAGGGAGAGACTGCCTAACTGACATAAGCATCAGCAAGGTAGACGATCAACAGCGAGATTAGAGAGAAACAAAATGGCTGAAGTAACCGTAGAGCAGTTGGCAAAGACCGTAGGTACCGATGCGGCAAAACTGTTGTCGCAGATGAAGGATGCGGGATTGCCCCATAAGAAGGCCGACGAGACTGTGTCGGACGATGATAAGCGCACACTGCTCTCGCATCTTAAGCGCAGTCACGGCAGCACAGACGAGGCGCCGCGTAAAATCACGCTCAAGCGTAAGTCGGTAAGCACGCTTAAGACTGGCGGAAGCGCTGGTAAGCGAACGGTCAATGTCGAGGTTCGAAAGAAGCGCACCTACGTAAAGCGACCCGAAATCGAAGAAGCGTCAGAGGTTGAGGCGGTCGAGCCGGAGGTTGTTGCAGAGGCGGAAGCTATCGCAGCTACGGAGGCCATTGCGCCCGTTGTTGAGGAGTCGACCCCTGAGCCAGAACCCGCTGCAGAGGAGCCCGCAGTTGAGGAAGTCGCAGTGGCTTCCACACCAAAGGTTCAGCCGGAGCCTGAGGTAGAGGAAGATCCGCGTAATCTAGACCCCGAGGTATTGCGCCAACGTGCAGCGGCACGTCGACGCGTGGAGGAAGAAGATCGTCAGCGCAAGCTCGACGAGGCTGTTGCTGCTCGAAAAGCTGAGGAAGAACGTAAAAAGGCTGAGCAGGAAGCGGCGCAAAAAACCGCCGCCGCTGAGAAGGCGGCAGCAACGCAGGGTGACAAGCGTCCGAAAAGGCTTCACGAGGCACCCAAACCAGTGGGCGGACGAGATTCCGATGACAGCCGTCGTAACAAGCCTGGCCGAGGACGCCTTGATCGATCAAACATGTCAGGTGCTCGCGGTAAGCAGCGCGGCCACAATCTCTCACTTAACGACATCGAAGCCGCTGAATCGGGACTGGGCCGCGGGCGTGGTGGTAAGCGCAGACGCTCAGGTGACGATCAAAACCAGCATGCTTTTGAGCAGCCGACAGAAAAGATTGTTTACGACGTAGAGCTGCCTGAAAACATCAGTGTGGGCGATCTCGCTCAGCAAATGGCGGTCAAGGCCGGTGTGGTTATCAAGGAGCTTATGAAGCTCGGTGTGATGGCAACCATCAATCAGATGGTTGATCAGGATACGGCAAGTCTCGTCGTTGAAGAGCTTGGCCATCGAATCAAGTTGAAGTCCGATGATGAGCTAGAGGAGCGGCTAGAGGAGTCAATGGCGAGCCACGAGGGTACGCCTGAGCTGAGAGCACCCGTTGTGACGGTAATGGGTCACGTAGACCACGGTAAGACGTCGCTACTAGATTACATTCGAAGTTCTCGCGTTGCTGTAGGCGAAGCGGGCGGCATTACTCAGCACATAGGTGCGTATCACGTGAAAACGGGTCAGGGGATGATCACCTTTCTCGATACGCCTGGGCACGCGGCGTTCACCGCTATGCGCGCGCGCGGAGCCAAGTCGACAGACATCGTTATACTCGTTGTTGCGGCAGACGACGGTGTCATGCCTCAGACTGAAGAAGCGGTGCAGCACGCCCGAGCCGCGGGTGTTCCTTTGGTGGTCGCCATCAACAAGATGGATAAAGAGGGTGCTGACCCCGACCGAGTTAAAAACGAGCTCGCAGCTAAGGAAGTTATTCCCGAGGATTGGGGCGGTGATACGCAGTTTATCCCCGTGTCTGCGCATACGGGCGAAGGCATCGACACCCTTCTCGAAGCACTGCTGCTTCAATCAGAATTGCTAGAGCTCAAGGCGCCTGCAGACGTTCCAGCGAGCGGTCTTGTTATCGAGTCGCGCTTGGATCGCGGTCGTGGTCCAGTGGCCTCGCTTCTTGTTCAGCAAGGTACGCTTAATCAGGGCGACATCGTGTTGGCAGGACTGCAGTACGGCCGTGTCCGAGCAATGCTGGATGAGAACGGTCAGCCGATAAAAGTGGCCGGTCCAAGTATCCCTGTTGAAATTCTTGGCCTAGACGGTACGCCCGACGCGGGTGACCCCTTTGTGGCCGTTGAAAGCGAGAAGCGTGCTCGAGAAATCGCTGATTTCCGTCAAGAGAAACAACGTTCTAGCAAAATTGCGCGACAGCAGGCAGCCAAGCTCGACAGCATGTTTGAGACGATGACTGCCGGTGAGGTTCAAACACTAAATGTTGTTATTAAGGCTGATGTTCGTGGATCGCTCGAAGCCCTGCAATCATCACTTTCAGACCTCGGTAACGAAGAGGTTAAGGTGAACGTAGTTGCTGGTGGTGTTGGTGGAATTACTGAGACTGATGTTTCGCTGGCTATGACAAGTAATGCGGTGATCTTCGGTTTTAACACACGTGCCGATTCGAAGGCACGCAGTATGGCCGAGAATGAAGGCGTTGAAGTTCGTTATTACAACGTCATTTACGATCTCATCGACGACGTCAAAGCGGCACTCTCTGGCATGTTGTCGCCAGAGTTGCGCGAGGAAATCGTCGGCATCGCGGAAGTTCGAGACGTCTTCAGATCGCCGAAGTTTGGACTCATTGCGGGTTGCATGGTCACTGAAGGTACCGTGTTCCGCTCGAAGCCCATCCGCGTATTACGTGACAATATCGTGATTTACGAAGGTGAACTCGAGTCGCTACGACGCTTCAAAGACGACGCGAGCGAGGTTCGCAACGGCACGGAGTGTGGTATCGGCGTGAAGAACTACACCGATGTTAAGGTTGGTGACCTCATTGAGGTTTACGACGTTAACGAAGTTGCGCGTTCACTCTAAGTAATAGGTACTGACTTGCCCCAAGAGTACAGTCGCACAGAACGCGTTGCGGATTATCTGCAGCAAGAGCTTGCAAAGCTTTTGTTGCACAGTGTCCGCGACCCCCGGGCGGAATTCGTCAATATCACTGCGGTCGAGGTAAGTCGCGACTTCCGGTATGCCAAGGTTTATTACACAAAACTAGGCGTTGAGGATGCGGAGTCGGCCGCAGACGTTACGGGTGTTCTCGACAGAGCTGCAGGCTTTTTGAGAACCGAGGTCGCGAAGGGTTCCAGCCTCCGAACGGTGCCAAAGTTAACGTTTAAGTTCGATGAGAGTGTTGGCCGCGGTAGGCACATGGAAGATTTGCTGGGTAAAGCCAGGGCTTCCGACGCGCGCCATTCTGAACAAGACGAGACTGACGAGGGCTGAATGGGGCGGCGTCGTAAAGGCCGGCCTGTTACTGGAATCATCGTCCTCGATAAACCGGTTGGTCCCTCTTCAAATCAAGCGCTGCAACGTGTTCGTCACCTTTTTGGTGCCGCAAAGGCGGGCCATACCGGAAACCTCGATCCACTGGCGAGCGGTGTGCTTCCTATTTGTCTAGGTGAAGCAACGAAGCTTTCCCAGTACCTTTTGGACTCGGACAAGGCTTATCAAGCCACGTTTTGCTTTGGCGCCCGCACCACCACCGGGGACAGTGAGGGGGAGGTAGTCGCGGAGGCTGATGCCAGCGAATTGACCGAGAACACTCTCTGTGAAGCGCTGAGTAAATTTATCGGCGACATTGAGCAGGTCCCACCGATGTATTCAGCCTTAAAAGTTGACGGTCAGCCGCTCTACAAGCTTGCAAGAGAAGGTAAAGAGGTTGAGCGAAAGAGCCGATCTGTGTCGATCAAGTCGATTGATTTACAGCGTTTTCAGCCCGGTGCGCGCGCAGAGGCGACGGTTGATGTCCTCTGCAGCAAAGGCACCTATATCAGGACGCTATCCGAAGACGTTGCCGCTTCACTGGGTTTCCCTGGCCATATGAGCGCTTTGCGGCGAACG
>JAYOAN010000083.1:3550-7023 GCA_038104285.1 Halieaceae bacterium | reverse complement strand
CAGGGGATGCTACCGCAGTCATAGGCTGATTCAGCACCGACTGCTTTGAGTGGCAACCATGTCAGTACAGCTACAATCGCAAGCGTGGCTACGTTCTTACCGAAACCCATACCGCCATCCATGGTGATTCGGTCTGGGACTTCTTTGGTCTTATCCCAAGTCGACCACCAGTACATGCCGAGGAAGAACGCAAAGTAGTAGATGGTGCAGATCTGTGCCAGCAGTGTACGGCTCTCAGTGGGTGCCTTAACACCAAGGACACCGAGAATGATGAAGCTGATAACAAAGCCTAACAGCATCACTCGGTTTAGCATCCCGCGGTAGCGCCATGAGCGAACGGGGTTGCGGTCAATCCATGGCAAAGCGAAAGGAATAGCAACCGACGCAGCGAAGGCTATGAAGCCCCAGAACTTATCGGGAACAGCCCGTAGAACTGAGTAGTACGGCGTATAGTACCAAACAGGCGCAATGTGAGCCGGCGTCTTGAGTGCATTGGCCTCTTCAAAGTTAGCCAGCTCCAGGAAATAGCCGCCCATTTCAGGTGCAAAGAAGATAATACCGCAGAAGAAGAACAAAAATACGGCAATGCCCTGGATGTCGTGCACTGAGTAGTAGGGGTGAAACCTAATGCCATCTAATGGAATTCCGTTCTCGTCCTTGTGCTTCTTGATTTCGACACCGTCAGGGTTGTTTGAGCCCACTTCATGCAACGCAAGAATATGCAGGACTACCAGTGCTAGCAGCACAATCGGCAACGCGACAACGTGCAAAGCGAAGAAGCGGTTGAGCGTAATACCTGAGAGTAGGTAGTCACCGCGGATCCATGTTGTGATGTCTTCACCGACAACGGGTATGGCACCGAACAGCGAAATGATGACCTGCGCACCCCAGTAAGACATTTGACCCCATGGAAGTACATAACCCACGAACGCCTCAGCCATAAGGACAACGAAAATCAACATGCCAAAGATCCAGATGAGCTCTCTGGGCTTCTGGTAAGAGCCGTACATCATGGCGCGGAACATGTGCATGTACACCACAATGAAGAAGGCCGAAGCGCCAGTAGAGTGCATGTAGCGCAGCAACCAGCCATATTCGACGTCACGCATGATGTATTCGACAGACGCAAACGCTTCTTCAGCGCTTGGTGTGTAGCTCATTGTCAGCCAGATGCCAGTTAGCAGCTGGTTAACCAGTACAAGCAGGGAAAACACGCCAAAGAAGTACCAAAGGTTGAAGTTCTTCGGGGCGTAGTATTTGCCCATGTGCGTGTCCCATGCACGCGTCACGGGTAGTCGCGCGTCAATCCACGAGACCAATCCTGTCAAAGCCTTTTCCATTTACGCAACCTCCGTGTCAACGCCAATGACGAGCACGCCATCGCCTTCGAATGAGTAAGGTGGGATCATCAAATTGTCTGCAGCAGGAACGCCCTTGTAGACACGTCCTGCCAAGTCGAATTTCGAGCCATGGCATGGGCAGAAGAAACCACCCAACCAGCTCTCACCGCCTAGATCGGCCGCGCCCACCTCAGGTCGGAACTTCGGTGCGCAGCCTAGGTGGGTGCACAAACCAACAACCACCAGATACTCTTCATTGAGAGATCGTGGTGCGCCACTTATGTAATCGGGCTGATCAGATGTATCTGAATTCGGATCCTTGAGGTTGTCGTCGAGACTCGGGAGACCCGCTATCTGCTCAGGCGTTCGTCGGAGCACATAAACAGGCTTGCCGCGCCATTCAACAACGACCATTTGCCCTGGCTCGATCTTGCTGATATCGGCCTTTACGGGCGCGCCAGCAGCCTTAGCTTTTTCTGAGGGATTCCATGACGCCATAAAAGGCACTGCAACACCAACGACACCAGCGGCGCTAACACCTGTTGTCGCCATGGTGAGAAATCGACGTCGCGTTTGGTCTGATGCGCTGCCAGCGTCGGCCGCCTGACCTGCCTCAACTTCACTCATTCGGTTATCTCCGATCTTAGTTATGTTGTCGGCAGCGCTGTGTCACTGCCATATGTAAATTTAAAGCCGCGAAAGTTTAATCGTCGGTATTACGCACAGCAAGGTGAGGCAGGCCATAAATGACCTGCTTATCGTCAAAATTTGTTCAGTAACGTGACAGCGATCGCTGTCACAAGGATATTTACCGCTTTGAGAACTGCGGACGACGGCGCGCTTTGCGCAGACCGACTTTCTTACGCTCCACTTCACGCGCATCACGGGTCACAAAACCTGCGGCGCGGAGCGTGCCTCTGAGCGACTCATCATACTCAAGAAGCGCGCGAGTGAGGCCGTGACGAATTGCACCGGCCTGTCCGAAGCTACCACCACCAACAACCGTGATGTTTGCGTCAAACTTTTCAGCGGTCTCGGTGAGTTCGAGTGGCTGCCGTACGATCATGCGAGCAACCTCGCGGCCAAAATATTCGTCAATGCCGCGCCCATTAATTGTGATAGCGCCGTTACCGCCCTTCAGGAAGACACGTGCTGTTGATGTCTTGCGTCGACCGGTGCCGTAGTACTGTGCAACTGCCATTATCTAATCCTTAAATTGTCAGCGACTGTGGCTGCTGAGCCGTGTGTGGGTGCGAAGGCCCAGGATAAACTTTCAATTTCTTGAACATGGCGCGACCCAAAGGGTTGCGTGGCAACATGCCCTTCACCGCTCGCTGGAGTACACGCTCAGGCGCCCGCTCGATCAGCTTTTCGAAGGTGAATGACTTAAGACCACCGGGGTAGCCTGTGTGGTGGTGATACATCTTGTCAGTCGACTTTGCGCCGGTAACGCGAATTTTCTCGCAGTTCACAACAACGATGTAGTCACCCATGTCCATGTGAGGTGTGTACTCAGGCTTATGCTTCCCGCGCAGGCGGTGCGCGATTTCAACCGCCAAACGCCCAAGCGTCATGTTTTCTGCATCCACAACGTACCAATCGTGATGTACGTCGCCTGCTTTCGCACTGTAAGTTTTCATGCAATTGCCCACTAGGCCTGAATTAAAGGAGCGCGGAGATTACAGGAGCGCGCGCCGCCTTTCAATAGATTAAGCGCGGTTAAGGCAGATGTTCTCGACCCAAATATTCCACAGATTGCATTTCGATTAATCGAGAAAGCGTGCGTTGAAACTCAAAGCAGAGCTTCTTGCCCGTGTAAAGGCCGGCCATGGGACGATCTGCCACGATAGCGACTTTGATGTTTCGATCGTAAAACTCATCGATGAGTGTAATAAACCGACGCGCACCATCCTCAATTTCAGACGTTAATTCGGGAACATTGTCTATGAGGACGGAGTGGTATTCCTTCGCCAGCTGAGTGTAATCAGCGGCTGAACGAGGCGCCAGGCAAAGCTCGGCAAACTCCGCGAGTAGAACACCTTCCGATACCCCCAACGCATGCAGATTACGCCGGTTAATAACCAGCATCTCAGACTCAGGTTGCCTGCCGCCACTTAAGTCTGAAAAGAGCTT
>JAYOAN010000083.1:0-3450 GCA_038104285.1 Halieaceae bacterium | reverse complement strand
GCATCACCAATATCGCTCACATAAAACTCATCGAAGCACAGCACAGCCGTCTCACTGGCAATACGATCTGCAACGATGTCTAGCGGATTTTTCTCACCCGAGAGCTCAGTCAGGTCGGCATGCACGCGCTGCATGAACCGATTGAAATGCATCCTACTTTTACGAGTGACGTCGAGTGCCTCGTAAAAAGAATCCATGAGATAAGTTTTTCCACGACCTACCCCACCCCACATGTAAAGGCCAATAATCGGCGCAGGTGCGCTCTTGCCACGCAACTTGGCGAAGAATGATTTCTTTTCTGATAATCGCTGATTCAGATGCTCAAAGACATCCTGCAACGCATCGACCGCTTGCGCCTGCGCTTCATCCGGCAAGATCACACCGGAACTAAGGTCAGATTGATAGCGTTCTTTGGGCGTTAGCGGCATGGGAGCGGTTTCTTGCTTGTGTAAATCAGAGACGGGCGCGACTCTATCGCTTGATGATTTATACGACAAGAATCGGTTTAGGATGACGATTATTTCCACTAGCTAAGCGCGCAACAACCATGCACCATAACGGTATACAGAAAGTGCCAACGCCGAATGGGGGACAATAATGGAAACGACCGCAACAACCTTGGGTTACTTCCTGTTGGTCGGATTTGCCGTGGGCTTGGCTGCCGGCTGGTGGGCAGCTACTCAGAGAAAGGATGACAACGACGATGTCATCAATGAACTCCGTCGTGAGGTAGAGGCTGCTAAAACAGCGCATCGCAACTACGAGCAGTCAGTTACCAGCCACTTTGCGAACACCGCACAGCTATTGCACCGAATGCAGGATGATTACCGCTCTATCTACACACACATTGCGACAGGTGCACAGGAGCTTTGCGATGCGGAAGTCGCAAGCCAACTCGACGATACAAAATTGGTAGGCAGTGCGTTTGATCTGGCGGATCACTTGGTCGACCCGGCTCAGCCACTGGACTACGCACCAAAAAAGACGCCTGACGAGACCGGTCAGCTGTCTGAAGAGTTTGGACTGGACAAAGATTACAAACCGAACGTGAGTTAAAAGTCACTCACCCCCAAAAAGGTAAGCACTCAATTTTAACCCTCAGGCGGGGCTGTCGATATCGACAAACTCGTGTTCGATATCGAACGTCTGCGCCACCCAGTCACCCAAGGCCCTCGCACCGAAGCGCTCTGTAGCGTGATGCCCAGCAGCAATAAAAGCGATGTTTCGCTCGCGAGCAACGTGGACGGTTTGCTCAGATATTTCCCCAGTGATGAATAAGTCCACACCTGCATCTGCCGCGTCATCGATATACCCCTGACCGCCCCCAGTGCACCAGGCGACAGACCTAATGGCTGTGTCGGCCTCACCTACGGTCGTAACGGATCTTCCTAGTACCTCAGATAAATTCTGACTTACCTCGGAAAGTGGGCGCGCACCTTCATAGCTGCCGGTGAAAACAGGATAGCTAGCATCACTCCCGTTGAGACTCTCCCAAGACGACAATTCCAGCGTCCTCCCCAAGCCGGCGTTATTACCCAGCGTTGGATGATTGTCTAATGGCAAGTGGTAGGCGAATAAATTGATATTTGCTCGAATCAGAGTGCTTATACGCCGACCTTTCATCCCCACCAAACACGGATCCTCGCCGCGCCAAAAATACCCGTGGTGAACGAGAATTGTGTCAGCCTCAAGCGCGATGGCCCGGTCGATAAGCGCTTGAGATGCGGTCACTCCTGAAACAAGACGTGAGATTACGGCACTGCCCTCAACCTGCAAACCGTTAGGGCAATAATCGTTAAACGCCGGGCTATTTAACTCTTCATCTAATGCTCGTTTTAACTGATCTCGATCTACAGCCACGTTCGATACCCCTTAACCGCTTGTTACCCGCTTTTTGTCCGCTTCATTTATCTGCGTAATCCGCTCACCACGGACCAGATTATACGCTGACTTTGATTTACACTAGCCCCGTGAACTTAGGGAGATGACTCAGTGCGCGAGTGGTTTGCACAGTTGGTTTGGCCTGCACTTGTGGGAGTCTTAGCGGCCATTATTCTGCTCAATAACGAGTGGCTGGAACTGCCGGGTGACAATCAAGGCCCCGCTTCTTACAGCGACGCCGTAGCCATTGCGACCCCCTCAGTTGTCAATATCTACACAGCTAAGCTGGTTCCCGAGAAGGCGCCTGTGCTCAATGCTCCCCTCCTTCGCCGCTACACGAACCCTGGCGAGCGCCAACCTCGAGTAGAGCGCTCGCTCGGATCGGGCGTCATCATGAGTGCAGACGGTCATATCATTACAAATCAGCACGTGATCGATGGCGCACAAGCCATCCAAATTCTGCTGTCTGACGGTCGCAGGGCAAGCGCCTCAGTGGTAGGCATTGATCCAGACACTGATCTTGCACTGCTCAAAACAGATCTTACGGGACTGTCCGCCATCGAGACCACGGACTCTGATGCAATCAACGTCGGGGATGTCGTCATGGCCATTGGAAATCCTTACGGCTTCGGCCACTCTGTGACGCTTGGCATCATATCGGGTCTAGAACGCTATGGTCTCCAGCTCTCTGCTTATGAAAACTACATACAGACTGATGCGGCGATCCACCTCGGCAACTCAGGTGGAGCACTCATCGACTCCGAGGGCAAACTCGTTGGCATAAACACCTTGATTTACACTGGCGGGCAAGATCAGCGGAGCGATGCTAACGGCATTGGCATCAACCTCGCGACCCCAAGCAATCTCGTTAACACGGTGATTTCTGATCTCATCGAGTACGGCGGCGTTATTCGCGGCTGGCTAGGCGTCAGTGTGGATCTATTACTCGGCCTCGATGAACAAGGTCGGACTACCCAATCGTTACTTGTCACCGAGACTGCCCCCGGCGGGCCGGCAGAACGCGCGGGCATACAAGTTGGGGATTTAATTATTGGGCTCGAGGGCGCCGCGGTAAGCGACGCTCGAGAAGCCATGCAAACCATTGCACGGCTCAGACCGGGCGATCGGGTTTTAGTCGGCCTTCAGCGCCAAGAACAGCGATTCGAGGTGGACGCTATCGTCGCGACGCGACCCAGTAACTGAGCTAGTCAGCACCCTCTAAGCGAGCACGGGCTGCCATAGCATGCGCCGATAATGACTCACCGTCGGCAATCGTGCCTGCCACTTCGGCAAGTGCACGTGCCCCCGACTGATTGACATCAATGATCGAAGTTCGTATCTGAAAGTCGTAAACGCTAAGTGGTGACGAGAACCGCGCAGCCCCCGACGTCGGCAACACATGATTGGTACCTACGCAATAATCACCCAGCGATTCAGAACTATAGGGCCCCAAAAAGATGGCGCCCGCGTGGGTGATGTGCCCCAACAATTTATCTGCGTCTTCAACCGCCAACTCTAAGTGCTCTGGTGCGAAGCGATTCGATAGTTGCGCCGCGCTAGCAAGGTCTT
>JAYOAN010000082.1:3107-7038 GCA_038104285.1 Halieaceae bacterium | reverse complement strand
GCAAACATCGCAGTGCCATCCACCTTCGATGGAATATCGTGACGCGGCTTGCTCTGACCGATGACAGAAAACTCGCTGGTCTTCTTCAGCTTGGGCGTTGAAGACGGCGTCATTTCAGCCGCTGCGGCGGCGAACTCCGAATAAGGCGCAGACCGCCCTGAGCTATCGTGATGCAGCATGCTCTTAGCTGTTCGAATCTCCCCTGCAGGAACACCCCAGGCTTTTGCAGCTGTCTTGACCAGCATCTCGCGCACCGAAGCGCCCGCTGCGCGCAGGAAGTACTGACCCGTGGTACGGATGCTCATACTGCCGCCGGTCACCTGCATACCCATTGCATCCGCCAGATTGAGCATGAGGCCATCGACGGTTGGGACAACAGCGTCAGGGAAATCAACACCCTTAAACAGATACCCACGGCCCACAGCCATATTGGCGTACTCAGCGTCCGCTGGCGCTTCTTCAAAACGCATCAGGTCCCAATCAGCGTCGAGCTCTTCCGCCAGCATTTGAGTCAGTGCAGTCTGTGCACCCTGCCCCATCTCTGAGTGCGGCAAAATCGCCGTCGCGCGATTCTGATCGTCTATTTTGAGATAGATGTGAAGTAGATTTTCTCCTTCGCCAGTAACCAAATGGCCTGCTGTCTCAGTCGGATTGCCCGGACGCACAGCGATACCAATGACCAAGCCTGTTCCACCAAGAACACCTGCAGATAAAACACCGCGTCTCGTCCACTTACCCATTCTGACTTCCCTCCATCGCATCGTAGAAAGATGCGCCGGCGACCTGCTTAATTGCTGATCGAATTCGCCCGTACATGCCACAGCGGCAGACGTTGCCTTTCATGGCTTTATCAATATCGCTATCCGAAGGGTTTGGATTCTCAGCCAGCAGCGCAGCTGCGGACATCAACTGACCCGATTGGCAGTAACCGCACTGAGGCGCTTGCTGATCAATCCAAGCTTGCTGAAGTGCATGAAGCGAGCCATCGGCATTCTTTAGGCCTTCAATCGTTGTGACGCTCGCTCCCTCGAGAGAGGCAACCGGTGTGATACAGGAGCGCTGTGCACGCCCATTCACATGGATGGTGCAGGCACCGCATTGCGCCATGCCGCATCCGAATTTTGTGCCGGTTAGGTCGAGTTGTTCTCGAATAACCCAGAGCGCGGGTGTTTCGGGATCAGCATCAACTGTCCTTACTTCACCGTTGAGTGTAAACGTTGTCATCAGCTATCCCTCGTTTGTGAAGCGCTCAAGGTAGCGCTTCAGTGCCGCTAGTATGATCGAATTTCTAGTGCATTGCTCATGAATACGATCATTCTGATTAACAATAAAAAGAGCCGACAAACCATTGTTGACTCGTGGTCATTTAATTTAATGACTAGCGGTCATTTGTCAAGCGAGTTACTATCGGGTCATGAGCTCAAACATTACTCAACTGAAACGCGCACGAACTCCCGAGCAGAAGAGCGACCGACGGGATACGATCCTTGGCACAGCCAAAAACCTCTTCATGGAGTCAGGCTATGAAGGTTTCTCAATGGGGCTCTTGTCCAAGCGCGCGGGTGTCGCAAAGGGCACGCTATACCTCTACTTTGGTACAAAAGAGGAGGTCTTGCTTTCGCTCTACAGTCAGGAGTTCGAGCGGTTCTGCACTGAATTGACGGCAGGCATACCTTCGGAAATGACTGATGCGGATTTTGTGTCTCGCATCTACGAGACCAGTGTTGCCGACCCACTATTCTTGGCGCTGCATGCGAGACTCGGGACGGTTATCGAGCAAAACATTTCGATCGATGCGCTCATTACATCGAAGCGCAGCATGGCAAAGCACTTTCAAATGATGGTTAACAACCTGTCAGGCCCACTCGCACTTGATTATGAACAGACACTCGCTGCTCTCACAGGCATATCGGCACTGCTGACCGGAGCTTATGACGGCGGCACTGTGTCGATCTTCGAGACTGAAACTATTCCTGATGATGTGGCGAGCTTTATAGGGTACTTCGATATGAAGACACGTTTTGAGAAAAATGCGGGTTACATTCTTCAAGGGATCCGTGCTTCTGGCGGCAAATAACACCTAGCGTCCAGTTCATCATGCGCATCCTAAGAGTTTCTTTTACAGTACCCGTCATGAACGCCAACTCCCGCTTGCACTACCAATCTCAAAAAGCACCAGAGTCCTCGGTGCGCAGAGGTGTTGCAAAATGACGATGCAATTGTCGGCAATGCTATCGACCTGGGCACCTAAGCGAGACAGCGAGGATTGGGTCTTAGGAACCGTATACCAGACAGAGGGCTCCAGCTATCGAAAACCAGGCGCAATGAGTCTGATTAGCTCAGGCGGTGATCAGTTGGGCCTATTAAGCGGCGGCTGTCTGGAGGCCGACATTAGGCTCAACGCCCGAAAAGTCATGGCATCCGGCATTCCCGTGTGCATTCGCTACGATGGCGACGATGAGGATGATCTGTCGTACCGCTTAGGTATCGGCTGTGGTGGCGTTGTTTACGTGTTACTCGAGCTCATAAATGCCGAAAACCACTACCAAGGCTTACTCGAGATTCAAGCTGCACTTAAGGCGAGAAAAAGTGGGCAACTTCGCCAACACATTCCTCAAGCGGGAGAGCGTTCACTTCCGAGTACCTTTGCGGTCGATTCAGTGCTCACCCGTAAACGCACAAAAAGTGTTCTTCATGAAGCCGACGGCGAAAACTGGCTTAACTCACATATAACCCCCGCGCCACACCTTCTCGTTGCAGGTGGTGGCATAGATGCGCAGCCCGTTGTCATCCTTGCAAACCAACTCGGCTGGGAGACGACGGTGTGGGATCCACGCCCAGCCAATGCAAGGGACGAATTTTTCCATATGGCCGATCATCGATTGCGCTGCTCAGTCGAAGAGCTGGCCAATCACGTTCAAGGGCTATCCATTAACGCCGCCATGGTCATGACGCACAGCGTTCCGATGGATGCAGAAAGCTTGAAGGCGCTCTCAGGAAAGGGTCTCGACTATGTTGGCCTACTGGGCCCTACCCACCGCCGTGAGGAAGTCTTCGAGGAAGCGGGTCTCATTGATGCTGATTTCAAACCCGCCATAGACGGTCCTGCCGGTTTTGATATTGGCGGTGAACTGCCTGAGAGCATCGCGCTTTCCGTAATTGCCAAGTGTCACGACGCTATTTTCGGTTCCGATTCGCGCTCTGGTGATAAAAATCCGTCTGCCAAGGACAATGACTGAATCGCAGCTTGGCATTGTGATTCTCGCTGCCGGCGAGGCCCGTCGGTTCGGTGCGTGCAAGCAGCTGGCAGAGTTTCAAAATAAACCATTACTTCAACATGTTTTAGACGCAGCGCTTCCGATACCCCACAAGCGACTCGTGATCATCACGGGGAAGTATGATCAGGAGATAGAAAACGCGTTTGAAGGCGGATTCGTGAGGGGTGCTGAGCGGGTTTATAACCCCGATTGGCCAGAGGGTATGAGTAGCTCGATACGCCTAGGGTGTGAGCTCCTTGGAAGTGACTGCGAGCAAATCCTAGTGCTTTTGTCTGATCAGGTTTTGGTATCAACCGACGAGCTTAGTGCGCTTGTTGATGAAGCAGGTAGCACAGGGATTGCGTGCGCAGCATTTAGCGGAACGGTTGGTCCTCCCGCCTTGTTTGGAAAAGCCTTTTACCCCGCTCTGCTGTCACTTGACGCTGAAAATGGCGCAAAACGAGTTCTAACTAACGCAGAAAATCACGTACGGGTGGTCCCTATGGCATCTGCAAGCTGGGATATCGACACGCCCGAGGATCTTGAAAATTTAGCGGACGTCGGATCCTATATTTTTGACAACTAAAGGCCTTTCCTATGAATAATAATCAACAACAAAAAGAGATGTGGAACGGACGCGCGGGCGCGAGTTGGGTACGACACAACACACTGCT
>JAYOAN010000082.1:0-3007 GCA_038104285.1 Halieaceae bacterium | reverse complement strand
AAGAGATGTGGAACGGACGCGCGGGCGCGAGTTGGGTACGACACAACACACTGCTGGAGCAGTTGCTTGCTGAGCCGGGTCGTCGCTGCATGGACTCGCTATCCCTGCCGGCAGGCCCGCAGCTACTGGATGTAGGTTGTGGCTGCGGCAATCAAACATTGGAGTGGGCATCGCGGTTAGATTCTCATTCCAAGATTACCGGTGTGGATATTTCTGAGCCCATGCTCGCCTTGGCCGAGGAACTCAAAGCAGCAAATCACAGTGCGCTTAACGCTGCGGTGGAATTTGTGATGGGAGACGCGAGTGATTCCCTATTCCCAAATCAGACCTTTGACGCTATCTACTCACGCTTTGGGGTCATGTTCTTCGCCGACCCTACCGCTGCCTTTGCCACGCTTCGCGAAACGCTCAAACCCGAGGGCCAACTGGGCTTTGTCTGCTGGCAGAGTCCGGCGCTGAACCCCTTCTTCACAGCACCGATGCAAGCGGCGCTGTCGGTACTTCCTCCCCCGCCACCGGCGAAACCTGGCGCACCAGGCCCTTTTGGATTAGCCGACAGAGACGTTATCGAGCGGGTGCTCACTGACGCTGGCTTTACAGCACTTAAAATCGAGCCATTGACGCTGCAGCTATCGGTCGGTGCATCACAGTCCTTTGATGAGATATTCGAGGAACTCATTCAAATAGGCCCCGCAGCAGCGTTGATCGCTGAGAGTGATCCGGCGCTGAAAGAGCCCGCACGTACTGCTGTCTTCGAGCGCCTTTCCGAGTTTTACTCGCCGGGCAAGGGCGTTTCGTTTGAAGCTAATTTTTGGCTGGTGAATGCGGTAAGGTAGGCCCCGAATTACGGGCTGGATTTCCAATCAAACCCAACGAGCCCCAGACGTGGCTCGAAGAGTCTGTCGGAGCGTCTACTGACACAGTTTTTTAACTGTTCAACCCCGAAAGAGAAACACACATAGATCAAGCTGAATAAGGAATTTAGATGAGCAGAGAATTTGACGTCATCGTTTACGGTGCAAGTGGATTTACCGGCCGATTGGTCGCCGAGTACATGGGAAATACCTACGGAACCAATGTTAACTGGGCAATGGCTGGCAGGAGCGAAGCAAAGCTTGCCGAGGTTAGAGAGTTGATCGGCGTATCAGCCGATATACCGCTTGTGACCGCTGACGCGGCTAATGAGGATTCGCTACGTGAAATGGTAAAACGCGCTTCGTGCATCTGCACGACTGTGGGCCCCTACCAGTTATACGGCTCTGAACTCGTCAGACTATGCGCCGAAGAAGGGACTCACTATGTGGACCTCTCCGGGGAACCCGGTTGGATGCACGAGATGATCGCTGCACATAACGATACCGCACGCGCCTCAGGCGCACGCATTGTGCATAGCTGTGGCTTTGACTCGATCCCTTTCGACCTCGGTGTCTACTTCCTACAAAAAGCGTCGATCGATCAAACAGGCGCACCCATGAGCCGTGTTCGTGGGCGCGTGCGCGCAATGAACGGCGAGTTCTCGGGCGGAACAGCGGCATCCTTGGGCGCTACGATGGCAGCGCTTAAAACAAATCCAGGTCTTCTGAAGGTACTGGCCAACCCCTTCTCGCTTGCCAATGGCTTCCAAGGTCCTGAACAACCTTCGGATGCCAAGCCTTATGAAGATGAAGCCATCGGCTCTTGGGTTGCTCCGTTTATCATGGCGCCAATCAACACAAAAAATGTTCACCGTTCGAATGCCTTGCTAAATCACCTCTACGGCGAAGATTTCGAGTACGACGAGATGATGGTGACAGGCCCCGGTGAGCAAGGTGCGGCGGTCGCCAAGATGGTGGCTAGCAGCAACCCGCTCGAGGGTGATGACGTGCCAAAGCCCGGTGAGGGTCCCTCTAAAGAGAGCCGCGAGGCCGGTCATTACGACGTATTGTTTGTGGGCACCAACGCAAACGGCGATCGCATGGAAGCCACCGTTACCGGCGACATGGACCCCGGTTACGGCTCAACCTCCAAGATGATCGCTGAAAGCGCGCTCTGCATTGTGCAGGACTGCCAGGACTTGCCAGGGGGTGTCTATACACCAGCGCCCGCTATGGGTGAAAAACTCATTGAGCGCCTTGTCGCCAATGCGGGGCTTACTTTTGACCTAGGCGCATAAGCCCAGAACGCGCAAGCCCAGAAAAAAGGCTTGTTAATTCCGGCCCATTAGGCGGTGCTGAGGTAAATCCTCGGCGCCGCTCAACACCAGCAATCCCGCAAAAATCGCCAGATTTTTCACGAAGTTCTGTGTCTCATGCGCTTGGCTCACGCCCTCATAGGCATTCCAAAAATCGTGCATGCCCAGATTAATAATCAAGGTCATGCCCGCAAACATCAGTGCTACTTGGCTGACGCGCATACCTATCATCAACATTACCCCGCCGCCGATCTGAAGAACGATCGTTATGGGCAGTAACAGGTCTGGAGCCGGTATGTTGTGGAGCGCCATATAGCTCAAGGTGTCGGCATAGCCGGTCACTTTGGAAATACCGGGAAGAAAAAAATAGAGACCGAGCAAAAATCGGCCTAGGGTGACAGCAAAGCGCATTGTTATTGTTCTCTGTGAAGTGAGATGCCATTTAACACTGATATACCCCTCGCGCGCACCTTTTTGCCTACCTCTTCGTACGCACTTTTTCGCGTATCTCCTCGTGAACCCGTCCCAGGCACTGACACTGGAGATGGCTGCAAAATCGGACACTCGTACAGACACAAAAAAGGGCGCCATAAGCGCCCTTTTCAAACAGACAAGAACCTTACGCGAAGGTTTCACCCGCCGCCAACTTCTCAGCCACGATAGCAGGCGCTTCAAAGCGATCACCGTAGGCCGCACTCAGTTCACCACATCGATCGATGAAGTTTTGCAGGCCGAAGGTGTTAACGAACTGCAAAAGTCCACCCGTCCACGCCGGTGCACCAATACCCATGATGGAACCGATATTGCCGTCAGCCACGCTGCGCAAGACGCCAGTCT
>JAYOAN010000081.1:2932-7131 GCA_038104285.1 Halieaceae bacterium | reverse complement strand
GCCGTATCTGAAGCCAAGGCACGTGTCGCCGCCAGGGAGTTGGAACTTGCACAGGCGTTAGCTGACGCCGACGTGGCGAAAAAGCAGCTTGCTAACGAAAGGAACCCTTCAGACCTGGCACTCAAGCTGCCACAGATTACTCAGGCTCGCACCGCACTGGAGGCTGCTGAAATTGGTCTCGAGCGGGCGCAGTCAGACCTTGAGCGAACGCAGATAACACTTCCCTTTGATGCACGGATCACGCAGACATCTGTCGACGAGGGTCAGTATCTCGGCCTGGGTCGAACCATAGCTTCCGTATTCTCAACCGATATCGCTGAGGTGCGCTTGCCGTTTACCGATGCCGATATCGCCGCTTTAGGTATTCCGATTGGCTTCGAAGCTGAGGAAGGGCAGGGTTTGCGAGTTAGGCTCACCGCTGATGTTGCAGGTGCTACTCGACAATGGCAGGGCCAGCTTGTGCGGCTTGACGCCTCGCTTGATTCCCGAACGCGCACGACCTTTGGTACGGTGGAGGTGCGCAATCCATTCGCTGACTCTGAGGGGGCGATGCCTATGGCGCCCGGTCTTTTTGTCTCGGCGAGCGTTGAAGGACGATCACTCACGGATGTCTTGGCAATCCCTGCAGCAGGTCTTCGCGCCGGTGGCCGAGTTTTCATCATGAACGATGAAAATTTGCTTGAGGTTCGGAGTGTGCGCGTTGCTCATGCAACCAACGAAATGGCCTATTTGAGCAGTGGTATCAGTGAGGGTGATCGAGTCATCGTTTCCCCGATTCGCAATCCTGTTCCCGGGATGGCGCTATCGGCTATTCAGGATGCTGCAGATCCCGTGCAGCTAAATGCGGGCTGAGCCATGAATGGAATCATCGCGTGGTGGGTGAGAAATGCGGTCGCAGCTAATCTGCTGATGACCTTTATTTTTGTCTCTGGTTTGATTGCTTGGGGCACGATTGAAAAAGAAGTTCAGCCGATCGTAAAACTTCCGCTGGTCCAAGTGTCTCTCACCTGGCCAGGCGCTTCGCCCAAGGAAATTGAACAGCAGGTCATCCAACGTGTCGAAGCTGCTGTTAAGAACCTCGATAACGTCCGTCGATATAACTCCAGCGCCCGTGAAGGATTCGGCAGCGTCAGGCTCGAAGCTGCGCCTCGTGCTGATATGACGAAGTTCAAGGAAGACGTGCGTGATGCTGTGGATGCCATCAACTCATTCCCGCGCGATCTTGAGCCCCCCAGGATTAGGCTGCTTGAATGGAAAGAAACGATTCACTATCTGACGGTTATGGGCGATGTCGGTGAGCGTGAGCTTGGGCGCTTAGCAGAGGAGTTTCGCGATGAACTCCTAAGCCTCAGTCAGGTGAGTGATGTTGATATCAGTGGTGCTCGCAACGAGGAAGTCACCATCGAGGTTTCCGAGGAGGCTTTGCAGCGTTATCAACTTAGCTTTGCCGAACTTTCAACGGCAATTAGAGCCTCATCGATCAACTTATCTTCGGGTGATGTGAAGACGCCCACTGGCCGCGTTCAGTTACGTGCTGAGAACCTGGCCGATAATCAAACCGATTTTGAAGACATTGTAATCCGAGAGCTACCGACTGGGGCACAACTCAAGCTTGGCGACGTGGCAACGGTTATCGATGGTTTTGAGGATTTCGACATCACAGCTTCTACCGACGGTATTCCTGCGGTGATGCTGCAGATTGAGCCGTCAGACCGCCTGTTTATCACCAAAACGTCAAAGCAGGTGAATGATTGGATCGAGGCCAAGCGTCCTGAACTGCCGCAAGGTGTCGAAATAATGAGTCTTGCTGATATGGCAGACGCCTACGACTCTCGGATGTCGCTCATATTCGACGCAGCTTGGATGGGGCTTTTGCTCGTCATGGCGATCCTCCTGCTAACGCTGCGCTTCACTGTAGCGCTGTGGGTTACCGTCGGTATCGCAATCTCTTTCGTCGGCGCGTTTATCTTCCTGCCCGCAGCTGATGTTTCGATTAATTTTCTATCGACCTTCGCATTTTTGTTGGTGTTGGGCATCGTAGTTGATGACGCGATTGTTGTTGGGGAAAGCATCCACCACCATCGCGAAGACATGGGTTTGCCCGCAGAAGAAGCAGCGATTCGGGGAGCGACCTCGGTGGCCAGACCCGTCATTTTTGCCGTACTAACTACCGTGGTTGCTTTTGCGCCTTGGGCCTTCCTTACAGGGCCACAAAGCGAGTTCCTGCGTCACCTATCGGCCGTGATTGCCTTTGCTCTGGCGTTCTCGCTCATTGAAGCGTTCTTTATTCTGCCAGCCCACCTCCGAAAGCTGCCTGTTCGTCAGGAGGCAACAAGGGGATTTGCACTCCAGCGAAGAATTGCCGATGGCATTACGTCATTTGCGGCTAACACCTACGCACCGCTTTTGGAGCGGGCGCTCAAGATCCGCTACACCGTAAGTGCCGTTTTCCTGGCTGGCTTCGTAATCGCATTGACCCTGGCGACAACAGGTTGGGTCCGATTCTATTTCTTCCCTCAGTTGGAAAGCGAAACACTGGTGGTGAACGTGGGACTGCCGACAGGCGTGCCGTTTGATCGGACTGAGGCAGTGATGGATCAACTCAATCGCACGAGTGAAGGCCTGAAGGATAATTATCCTGTCATTGGGTCTTTTACATTCGCTTACGAGAACGAGCTCGAGCAATACATCCAAATGCCGCCGCCCGATGAGAGTAACGTCTCAATGCGGGAGGTGGCACAAACCTATCTTGAGACAATGGGAGAGATTCCAGACGCTGAAAATATCAATGTTCAATACACCGCGAACCAGGGAGAGGCGATTCTCACCTTCGTCTTGGCGCACTCCAGCGAAGACCGTCTGAAGGAAGCTGCGGCCGAGCTCCGAAATTATCTAGTGACCTTCAAGGACGTCTTTTTCGTTCGCGATAATCAGCGTGGTGAGATCGATGAGCTCAATATACAGTTGAAACCGGGGGCTCAAACCTTGGGTGTATCTCTCGCAGACGTATCCCGTCAGATACGCCAGTCCTATTACGGTGAGGAGGTTCAGCGACTGCCTCGCCAGTACGGTGACGTGAAAGTCATGCTTCGTTACCCGGAAAGCGATCGCGAGTCATTGAATTCGCTGCGCGAGCTTAATATTCGAACCGATGATGGTCGTCTCGTCCCGCTGGCGACGGTGGCCGATATCGAGGTTCGCAAAGCGTCACAGCAAATTGTCCGACGCGACGGTCAGCGCATTTTTGAGGTGTATGCAGTTGTGACGCCCGATACCATGACCGATATCAATGACACGGTGCGAGACGAATTCATGCCGCTGCTCCAGGAGAAGTACCCGTCTCTCCAAATCATCAAAGGTGGTTGGGAGGAGCAGCAGGCAGAATTCATGTCAGAGGTAACGCGTTTGTTCACGCTGGCCATGTTGACTATCTATGCGCTGCTCGCTGTCGCGTTCAGATCGTACTCGCTGCCTACCATTATCATGTCGGCAATCCCCTTTGCTTATATGGGCGCCATTTTCGGGCATCAGATGCTCGGTATACCGCTCGATATGTTCTCCTTCTTTGGGATGGGTGCGGCTGCCGGTGTGGTTGTAAACGATAATTTGGTGCTCATCGACTACATACTCAAGCGTGAGGAGCAGGGCGACGATCGTTTTACGGCGATTATTAATGCAGCAAAAAACCGGTTTAGACCAATACTGCTGACCACGCTGACAACTTTTGTCGGGCTATTTCCGATCATTATCGAGACATCACAGGCCGCAGCCTTCCTGAAACCTTCGGTGATATCGCTGGCGTTTGGCGTGTTCTTTGCCTTCTTTGTGAGTTTGATCTTGGTGCCCGCGCTGTACCTCATCGGTGATGACTGGGGACGGATCAAACAAGGCCTTTCTGGCTTCTTCCCCAGTTTTTCGCGGCAGAAGGCAAGCCAATAACTAGAGCGCGTCAACTCGTACCGCGCAGGCTCACCATAAAGCGTAGGTAGCGTTTAACGTGCACGTAGTCGCTTGCCGCGATCACTTAAAGATAAGCAGTGCGCTTTCATCCTCTGGGCCCAACGCGTCTTGCGGGTGTGGCTAGACCCTATTGAACTGGGTTATTTGAGACCCAAGGCCTAAGATCTGTGGCGCGTGGTCTATCTCTTCTGATCGCTGATACAGCGCGTGTTGGACGCAATAGCGCCCACACAAGCGTT
>JAYOAN010000081.1:0-2832 GCA_038104285.1 Halieaceae bacterium | reverse complement strand
TCTTCTGATCGCTGATACAGCGCGTGTTGGACGCAATAGCGCCCACACAAGCGTTGTCCGATGCAGATATTTCAAAGGTACGCGAGGCCTCGCGATCATAATGAGGCCTCTGGGAAGTGTTGCGGTGGCAGTGCCACTAGATCAGTGCACATCCCGCATCATGCGTCTTACAAACGGCGATACCGCAAGTACCACCACACCTACGCCCACGCCGTACAGTAACAGCTCGGTGAAGAGAGCGGTAAAGCCGTCGAGGCCCAGTCGCCCATCGCCTGTGCCGTCGATGCTAGAGAAGAAAATAGCGAGTTCAGACGCGAGGTAAGAGCCGTAGGCACTTGCCAGGAACCAGGCCCCCATCATCACGCCCACATAGCGAGCAATCGAGAGCTTGGTTACTGCCGATAAGCCGATCGGGCTTAGGCAAAGTTCCGCTGACGTGTGCAGAAAGTAGGCCAGCACCAGCCACCAAGAGGAGACGAGCCCTGCTGAATCTGGGTTGTTTAAGCCAATAAGTAAGGCGCCAAATCCAAGGCCGACCTGTACAATGCCGAAGCCAAATTTAGCGGGCGTTGATGGCTCGATATTATTCGATAGCAAGGCTGGCCACATGAGGGCGAACAAGGGCGAGAGCAGGATAATAAATATCGCGTTAGCTGAGCCAAATTGCGCCGCAGTGAGTTCCGCACCAAATAACGTTAAGTCGGTTGCACGGTCGGCGAATAGGGTCATGGATCCACCCGACTGCTCGAACATCGACCAAAAAACAGTGCTAATGACAATGAGGAAAAACAGGGCGCTCATTTTGCCGCGCTCTTCAGAGTTGCACTGTGTGGCGAGTAACCATATGAACCAAGCGAGGAATAGTGCGGCCACCACGGGCAGCATGAGGCCTACACCGCCCTGGCTCTGGAGCACGACCCATACGACCAGAACAGATAACAGACTGTAGAGGACGATTGTGCGCTCCACGTTAAGGAGGCCCATTGTGGCAGGGGCTGGCTGCGTTAGGATCTCTGGATTACTCGGGTCACCATGCCCCTCGAGCCACTCTTGTCCCAGAGAGAAAATGATCAAACCGATGAGCATGCCAATACCTGCGGCGCCAAAGCCATAGGCCCATCCATAGGCACTCGCTAACCAACCGCAGAGCAGTGAAGCGCTTGCGGCACCGATGTTGATTCCCATGTAAAAAATAGTGAATCCACCATCACGGCGGGGGTCATTTTCGCCGTACAACCGGCCAACAACCGTTGAAATATTGGGTTTTAGGAGACCCACTCCCACGACAATCAGCGCAAGGGCAAAGTAGAAAACATTAATGGCTTGCTCGTCGCGAACGACTTCGCCGGCGATGCCCTCGGTCGCAGGCACTCCTTCGAACGCCATGGCGCAGTGGCCAAGGACTAGCAAAATTCCGCCTAGTTTGACCGCTTTGCTTTGGCCTAAATAACGATCTGAAACGATGCCACCCAATAAGGGCATCGCATAAACCAATGCGGCATAGGCGCCGAGAATCCTCAGCGCTTCACCATCTGTGAATAAATGGTGTTGGACAAGAAAGAGGACCAGAAGGTATTTCATTCCATAGAACGAGAAACGCTCCCACATCTCAGTGGCGAAGCATACGAAGAGACCGCGCGGGTGGCCAAACCACTCGGGGCTAGTAGGTAGCGTCTGTGACGTCATGGCATTTCCTATTATTTGTTATGTGTCAGCCTGCAAGGCTCAGTTTTTCTTCTCTCGCCGTCGCGCACTCGGAATCAAATGCGCATAGACATCAAGCCGCGAGTGCTGCAGTTGCTCCCAGAAGCGCAGCACGCATATCGTCAGGATCGCGGATTCGTTTCACTTGTGCAAATAGTGCTGCAGCCTGTGGGTAGCAGTATTGAAGGTAGACTAACCATTGCTTCAGTGGATTGATCGCATATTTGCGTTGGTAAAGCTCACCATTAGCCTCGAAAAAATAGAGCAGCAATTCCGTGATTTCTTCCCAGTTCATTGGGTCTAACTGCTGCCCCTCGTAATGCGCTTTGATCGCTCGGGCCAAGTCAGGTCTGCAAAGTGCGCCACGCGCCAGCATGAAGGCGTCGCAACCACTTTGCGCCCGACAATCGAATAGATCACTCGGAGTCCAAATTTCGCCATTGGCGATAATTGGGATTCGACTGGGATTGTCGATGTCACGAAGTCTCTGCCAATGCGCGGGCGGTCTGTAGGCTTGAGCTTTCGTCCTTGCGTGAACGGTTAACTCGTTGACCCCACTCTTTAGTGCTTGCGCCGCGATCTCCTCAAAGTTCGCATCAGAGTCAAAACCCAAGCGTATTTTTGCGGTGACCGGAATCGAGGGGGGTGTCGCATCCCTGACCGCTGCACAAACCTCGTATACAGCCTCAGGTGTTTTCAGAAGTGTGGCGCCGCCGCGCGATTTATTAACCGTCTTTGCAGGGCACCCAAAGTTGAGATCAATTCCAGGCGCACCGAGCTTGGCGACAACTTTGGCATTTGATGCCATCAAAGCAGGATCTGAACCCAGTAATTGAACGTACACCGGAGTACCGGCTGGCGTTTTGCCACCTTCTCTAAGTTCAGGGCACAGTCGATAAAAAACTTTGGGGGGGAGTACCGTACTGGAAATACGAACAAATTCAGTGACACAGCGCTCGTAACCGCCGATACGAGTCAGCATGTCTCGCATGACAGATTCGATGACGCCTTCCATAGGCGCCAGCAGAATTCTTGGGGTGTCGATAGCTAATTTGCTCATAAGTTCCGTAAAAATTGGGTAACTCGTAGCGTAAATCTTACAGATGACGCGATCGTTCTACGTTTGTA
>JAYOAN010000080.1:0-7249 GCA_038104285.1 Halieaceae bacterium | reverse complement strand
GCGCCTTATTGAGCTAGAGGGCTAGGACAGAAGCGTCTGCATGTGCCACCTCAGGCGCCCACTCGCATGAACTCTTCGGAGCTCTTTATCTTCGGAGCTCTTCAATAACAGAGACAAACAGTACTGCTCGTCCCAGCAGATTCTCTGTCGCGCACTGAGGGCCCTTGTCCAAAAAACGAGTTCAATACAACGTTAGCTGTACGATCGCCTTTTTTCCTGTGTCGTGTTCTGAGTTTCTCTGCAGCGTGTTCTTCGCAGCTGGCTCTCGTCGAAACACGAGGCGCGTTAGAGAACAGAGGCCACCGCGTCGACAACTTTATCCATGTTGTGCTGGTTCAGCGCCGCCACATTGATGCGCGACGAGTCGAGCATGTACAGGCCGCGATCCTTTCGAAGCCCTCGAGCCTGATCAACTGACAAGCCCAAGAAAGAAAACATGCCCTTCTCTCGCGAGATGAAAGAAAAGTCCTGATTCGTTTTCTCGGAAAGTTCCTCAGACAACTGCGTCCGCAGCTCGATCATCCGCGCACAGATAGCCGTAAGCTCACTTTCCCAAGACGCACGCAAAGCAGGGTCACTAAGCACACGACCCGCGAGCAATGCACCATGCGCGGGCGGCATCGAATAAACGCGTCGCGCCGCACCCAACCCATGGCTATGGGTTGCCGCTGCGGTTTGCGTATCTTTCCCAAAAAATAGCGCCACACCCGTTCGTTCACGGTACAAGCCAAGGTTCTTCGAGCACGATGCTGCGACAATGAGCTCACCCAAACGGCTCGCCAGTAACCTGAGTCCCGCCACGTCAGCCTCTAAGTTCGTGCCCATCCCCTGGTATGCGAGGTCAACGAGAACGGTGAAGCCTTGCGCCTCCGCCATATCGGCAATGTGCCCCCATTGTTCAAGCGTCAGATCCGCGCCTGAGGGGTTGTGGCAGCAACCGTGGAGAAGCACCACATCACCCTTTTGGGCAGCTTTTAGATCGCTAGCCATGTTGTCAAAATCAACACCGTGGGATGCCGGGTCGTAATAGCTGTATGTTTCAAACTTTAGCCCGACGGACCCCATTAGCGGGATATGAACAGGCCAAGTAGGGTTGCTGATCCAGACAGTCGCGTCAGGCGCTGCAGCGGCCAACACCTCTGAAGCAATTCGAAGCGCACCGCATCCACCCGGTGTTTGGATCGCAGTAATATTCGAGCCGTCTCCAACAAGTTCGTCTCCGAAAACGAGTGACTTCATCGCCTGCAAATAAACAGCATCTCCGGCAGCTGGGAGGTAGGCCTTAGTAATCTCATCTGCCACAAGCTGTTGCTGCGCTTCACGAACTGCCTGAAATACCGGACAAACGCCCGCCTCGTCCATGTAAATACCGACCGTCAAATCAATTTTATTTGGATTCGGGTCTGCGCGGCACTCAGCAGCGAGGCCAAGGATCGGATCAGGTGATAAAACAGACAGTTGCTCTAGCATCGAAAACTCTTTCGTAAAAAAACAGGGCGCGAGTATACGGTATGGGTCTAGTCGCATAAATGCCTGATATTATTCGTAGACAAGTTTCTAACCGATTAAAAATACACTGCCATGGCTTCCAACCGACGCGACAACCTATTTGCTGAATTACGCGCTGATACGACGTTATTTAGCTTCAACGACTCGGTTGTCGACGTATTTCCTGACATGATCCAACGCTCCGTACCTGGCTACTCGACAGTCGTGAGAATGACTGGGGTCCTTGCAGAGCAATACGCGCAACCCGGCACCTGTATTTACGACATTGGGTGCTCACTCGGCGAGTCCATTCGCTCTGCAGAACAGGCGCTCGGGGGTAGTGCCTCGTCGCGACGAGACTGCCGACTGATTGGTATCGACAATTCCGCAGCCATGATTCGTCGCGCAAAGGAGCAAGTGGAATGGGAATCCCGCATTGAATGGATCCAGGCGGACGCATTAGAGGTCGATTTTGCTCCTTGCAGCGTCGTGATATTGAACTTCACGCTTCAGTTCATTCCTATTGAGCAGAGGCTTCGCTTACTCAAATCCATCCATTCAGCGATGGTACCGGGAGGACTGTTGATCCTCTCGGAGAAGCTCACAATGGCTGACCCTGACATGGACACACTGATGATCGATTTGCACCACGACTTTAAGCGCAGCCAAGGTTACAGTGACCTCGAGATTGCTCAAAAGCGGGATGCGATTGAGAACGTCCTGATTCCGGAAACAGCGCAGTCACACAGCGACCGTCTTACGGAAGCCGGATTTTCTCGGTCAAGCATTTGGTTTCAGTGCTTGAACTTCGCATCTTTCATCGCCATTGCGTGATCGGCGATGGGTATACCTGAGGAACTCACAGCAGATCTAGAAGCCTTCGCAGCGCGGTGGGAGGAGCCAACGCTTTGCGAGTGGCTTAAGATTCTGCCTGCACAACTGGCTCAATCGATGCCTGAGAAGCGCTACGGCGATCTGAAGCGATGGCGAGAATCGATGCATGCGCTGCCTGAGCTTACAGCCAGTGCGATCAATCTCGATGGTGCTTATGTGGGCGCAACCGGGGAAGTAACCGACACCACGCGCGCCGATCTTGAACAGGCGCTGCGCGGTTTACACCCGTGGAGAAAAGGACCTTTCTCGCTTTTTGGCGTGGATATCGAGACCGAATGGCGCTCCGATTTTAAATGGGAGCGTCTCGCTGATGCGATATCACCCCTGCAAGGTCGCCGCGTACTCGATGTCGGGTGTGGAAGCGGCTACCACTGCTGGCGAATGCGCGGTGCGGGCGCATCTGAGGTCATCGGTATCGACCCAACACCCCTTTTCGTCCTGCAGTTCAAAGCGATCCAAAAATACCTCGGTGACGCTGCAGTCCACGTTCTGCCGCTCACGCTAGAGCAGCTACCGCCAAAGTTACAGGTCTTTGATACCGTATTTTCGATGGGGGTGCTCTACCATCGTCGATCCCCCATAGATCATCTGACAGATCTGCGCGATACGCTTGCATCAGGCGGTGAACTTGTGCTCGAAACACTGGTGGTGGAAGGGGATGAGCGGACGGTATTTGTGCCACCGGGACGCTATGCAAGGATGGGCAACGTTTGGTTCCTTCCCTCTCCAGAAGCACTAAAACGTTGGCTTTCCAAAGTAGGCTTCGCAGACATACAACTTATCGATGTCAGCCAAACATCGATTGAGGAACAGCGCTCAACGGACTGGATGACCTTTCACTCGCTGACTAATTTTCTGGATCCCGAAGATCCAAATAAGACGATTGAAGGACACCCAGCGCCCCGCCGTGCAATTCTTACCGCTCAGCTACCCTAGCTGCGATTATAGTGTTAGTCGTCTGGTGTTACGCCCGAGGTTGCGGTCGGGCTCAAGGGAAAGGTAGCGATCTTCCCGGAGTCACCGCCTTCACTGATTTTCGCAGCACCTTGCTTCTCGACTTCGTCGATTCGGATAATGGATTGCATCGGAATATAGGTGCGCTTAACCCCCGCAAACTCAGACTTAAGTTTTTCCTCGCCTGGATCCACCAAAATGGCAGAGCGCTCACCAAAAAGCATTTCTTCAATCTCCACAAAGCCCCACATATCACTCTGATAGATGTGTTTCGCAAAGACTTCAAAGATCTGCTTGCCGTTGTGGAAAATAATTTTGTACACAGGCTGATTCGACATGCTCTTTCGTGTGTTTGGTCCAGGGCGCGCGATGCTACCACTTTTGCCAAAATTCTAAAGGGGTGGCGCCGGCCCATTTTGCGGTTACACAGGTATAATAGCGCTTTATGAACATATTGAGCGTCAGCACGTGAGCACAACAACCCCCTCAAAAGTCTTCATCCAGACCCACGGTTGTCAGATGAATGAATACGACTCCGCGCGCATGGGCGACCTGCTGCGCGAAAGCCATGGACTCGAGCGAACGGAAAATGCCGACGAAGCGGATGTATTGTTGCTGAACACCTGCAGCATTCGAGAGAAAGCGCAAGAAAAGGTGTTCCACCAGTTGGGACGCTGGAAATCTATCAAAGCAAAACGTCCTGATGTTGTGATTGGTGTCGGTGGTTGTGTCGCCAGCCAGGAGGGTGAGGCGATTAGCGAGCGCGCTCCCTATGTCGATCTGATATTCGGCCCGCAAACGCTCCATCGTCTGCCTGAAATGCTCGAGACTCGAAACGAGAGAGATAGTGCTGTTGTAGACATCTCGTTCCCGGAAATCGAGAAGTTTGACCGCCTCCCGCAGCCGTCAACCGATAGTGCAACAGCCTTTGTCTCCATCATGGAGGGGTGCAGCAAGTACTGTACGTTCTGCGTTGTGCCTTACACCCGAGGTGAAGAGGTATCGCGCCCTGTTGACGACGTGATTGCCGAAATCGCGCACCTAGCGTCGGAAGGGGTCAAAGAGGTCAACCTGCTGGGGCAGAACGTCAACG
Source organism: Halieaceae bacterium (assembly GCA_038104285.1). Lineage (GTDB taxonomy): Bacteria > Pseudomonadota > Gammaproteobacteria > Pseudomonadales > Halieaceae > Luminiphilus. The sequence goes on along the minus strand of JAYOAN010000080.1, from coordinate 2,820 downwards.
CCTATCGAGGTGAAAATCATGTGGGAGAGATTGTCGACTTCGCTGAGTTGTTAGGTCTCGTTAATCTAGTGCCCGGCATTGAGAGGATCCGTTACACAACATCACATCCAGTAGAGTTCAGCGACGCATTGATTGAGGCTTACCGGGATATACCCGCACTGGTAGATCATCTGCACCTCCCCGTGCAGAGTGGGTCGGATCGTATTTTGATGGCGATGAAGCGTGGCCACACTGCCATTGAATACAAATCAAAGATTCGTGCTCTCCGGAAGATTCGTCCTAATATTTCGTTGTCATCGGATTTCATCATCGGCTTCCCTGGCGAAACCGAGCAGGACTTCCTCGCAACAATGAAGCTCATCGAGGAAATAGGATTTGATACCTCTTTTAGCTTTATTTACAGCGCACGGCCTGGAACACCCGCGTCAGATCTTCAGGATGACACGCCCGAGGATGTTAAGAAGAAACGGCTCCACCTATTACAGAGTCGTATCAATCAGCAAGCGATGGAAATCAGTCGGCGCATGGTTGGAACAACACAACGTATTCTCGTTACGGGTGTGTCCAAGAAAGACCCCGGGCAACTCGCAGGTCGCACGGAAAACAATCGCGTGGTCAACTTCACTTGCCTGGACCACAACCTGATCGGTGAATTCGCGACAGTCGATATTGTTGATGCATTACCAAACTCACTGCGCGGTGTACTTGTTAGTTGACATGCGGCACAAGCACGGTATCGTCACTCTCCCATACGTTACATGAGCGGCCAAACAGTCCTTGGACATTGACCCGACACCTCCCGAGCCCGACAGTCGGGAGGACATAGTATCCTCCTCTTTCACGCTTGAACCTGAAAACGCGAAGCACGTTGCGCTGCTCTGCGGGCATCTGAACACCCATCTGAAACTTATTGAAGATCGGCTTAGGGTTTCAGTTAGCAATCGCGGTAACCAAATCAAGATAGGCGGTCCCTCAGCGGCATGTGCGTCTGCGGAGAGGCTCCTAAACAAACTGTATAGCGATGTCACCAAAGGCGTTCGACTGAGTCCCGAGACGATTCATCTTCAATTGCAGCAGGCTGATCTTGAGCTATTACAGGGTCAGGGAGCGACCGACGAATCTGTTCTTGTGAAAGCGATCAAGACCAAACGCGGCACTGTTAAACCCCGCGGGCACAGCCAGATTAGTTACGTCAAAGATATTCAGCGATACGACCTCAATTTCGGTGTCGGTCCTGCAGGCACAGGCAAAACTTACCTTGCCGTCGCCTGCGCGGTACAAGCGCTGCTCGAAGAGGACGTAAAACGTATCCTACTCGTTCGACCTGCTGTAGAGGCTGGAGAGCGACTAGGCTTTTTGCCGGGCGATCTGACGCAAAAGGTGGACCCCTATCTCCGCCCTCTTTACGACGCACTTTATGAAATGCTCGGTTTCGAGACGGTCGGTAAATACATCGAGCGGAATATCATTGAGGTCGCGCCGCTTGCCTTCATGCGCGGGCGCACGCTCAATAATGCATTCATCATCCTAGACGAGGCTCAGAATACCACGCGGGAGCAGATGAAAATGTTCCTGACACGATTGGGCTTTGGCTCCACGGCGGTTATTACGGGTGATGCAACGCAAATCGATCTCCCTCGCGGCCAACCCTCAGGTCTCGTCCATGCGACTCAAGTGCTCGACGGCGTAGATGGTGTCTCCTTTACCTGGTTTGGAAAAAAGGATGTTGTTCGTCACCCGCTGGTTCAGCGCGTCGTCAATGCCTACGAGGAACACGATGCGATCATGAGCTCAAACGAGGCCGAGCGCTCATGAATCTCTCCGTGTACGTCGATTACAATCACCAAAAGGCGCCTAAACCCGAAGTCTTCGAAGCATGGGTAGCGACCGCGCTTTCGGGCGATCACTCTCGATGGCATCCAACCGACATCGCAGAAGTCAGCATCCAAGTGGTCGACAGTGAGGAAATGACGCGCTTCAACCACCAGTATCGTGGCAAAAAAACCGATACAAATGTGCTCTCTTTCCCAATAGATGCTGACTTACAAAAACAAACCGGCTTACTCGGCGATCTCATTATTTGTGGCGATGTTGTGCAACGCGAGGCACAGCAGCAGTCAAAGACACCTGAGCACCACTGGGCACATATGACCATTCACGGCACGCTCCATTTACTCGGCTACGACCACATCGCAGACGAGGACGCAGAATTAATGGAAGCGATTGAAATCGCACGTCTCGCTCAGCTGTCCATTCCCAACCCTTACAATCAAACCGAAACCTTCACGCAATGAACACGAACGACACACGCAATAACGAATCTGAAGAACGATCCTGGCTGGATCGCTTGACACAGATGGTGACGGGGACGCCTTATACCCGAGCTGACCTCGAGGGTTTGCTGCAGTTGGCTGTGGACAATGAGGTTATCGATGATGATGCGCGCAACATCATGGAAGGCGCCCTAACGGTTGGAGAGATGCAAGCGCGCGACGCCATGATCCCGCGCGCGCAAATGGTCGTGATTCGATCAGGAGCGACCTTGGATGAAGTTTTGCCGCAAATCATTCATACAGGCCACTCCCGCTACCCAGTAGTTGGTGAAGGAACGGATGATATTCAGGGCATTCTGCTGGCCAAGGACTTGTTACCCTTTGTTCTGAATCCCAACGCCGATTTCGATATTTCAGCACTGCTTCGACCGGCAGTTATCGTTCCTGAGAGTAAACGTTTGAATGTACTTTTGAGAGAGTTTCGGCAGGCGCGCAACCATATGGCGATCGTAATCGACGAGTACGGTGGTGTTGCGGGACTTGTGAC
>JAYOAN010000079.1:4122-7270 GCA_038104285.1 Halieaceae bacterium | reverse complement strand
GAAATGCCCGTTGCAACAAGTCCCGTGGTCAACATGCTGGTGATGAATAGGTTGCCGGCTTGTCTGTGAAGCTGACCGCCTTTCTGACCTGCGATAGGAATCCAGACAGAGATTAGTCCTACGGTTCCCGTAATGATGTGCATGATCACCAGCGATTCGAAAATGCTATGGGTCGACAGGCTCATTTTGGCGCTCCATACTGTGCATAGTGTCAATACTATTGGATAGTTTCCGTGGATGAAACACTTTACATACCGCCAAAGCCAAACTCACTGCCTGCGGTTGTTGCGCTGATTCGATCGCTATGGAAGGGGGATGGCAATCTCCTTGAGCTTCTTCCAGCCGAGGCTTACCACTTTGATATCGGCCACCTTGGGCGATCAAGACGCGGCACCGTACTGTTTAATCGGCCATCGGCAGTGAAGGAAATCATGCGTGACGAGCAGGGCGTCTTCCCTAAAAGCGACCTGATGGTAGGGGCTCTCGACCCACTCATTGGCGAGAGTATGTTTGTCACGGATGGTCCGAAGTGGCGACGTCAGCGCGCGATGATCGACCCGGCCTTTAGCTTGATGCGCTTGAATGTGGCCTATGGCGCGATGTGTGCGGCTACTGAAGATCATGTTGCGGCGATCAGTGCATCTGCAGATTCAGGAGAGCCATTTTCTCTGGATTTGGCGATGAGCCACCTCACTGCCGATGTCATTTGCCGAACCGTATTTTCGACACCTTTGGCGTCCAATGTGGCGAAAGAGGTTTTTGAGGACTTCACGCTCTTTGAAAAGTCCGTAGCCCAGGTTGATATTCTCGGCATGATCTTGAAGCCCGCTTGGTCAGAGATCAAACAAACCCCTGAGGTGCTTGCCGCTTGCGAGCGCATCAGACGCCACATTGGTGCTTTGATTGATACTCACCTCAATGCAGGCGAGGGGGAATACAACGATATTGCTTCAGCGGTGATCGAGGCTAAGGACAAAGATACGGGGTTACCGTTCACTCGCGATGAGTTGATCGATCAGCTGGGTGTTTTCTTCCTCGCGGGCCACGAGACCACGGCAAGTGCGCTCACGTGGGTCTTTTACATGTTGGCCGAGCGCCCCGAGTGGCTCGCGCGCTTGCGCGAGGAAATCGACCCCTACATGAGCGAGGGTGATTTGTCGTTTGAAGCCACTAAGAAGTTACCTCTGACCCGTGCCTTCTTTAAGGAGGCACTTAGACTTTACCCGCCAATTACGTTTGTACCCCGTGTGGCATTGGAGAAGGTTGAGATCGAGGGCAAGCGTTTGCCGCGGGGTGCATTGGTGATGATCGCTCCTTGGACACTTCAGCGCCACAGTAAATATTGGGAAGACCCTCATGCTTTCAAGCCTGAGCGTTTCCTGCCAGAAAACGAGAAGAATCTAACCCAGGGTGCCTACATCCCCTTTGGACAGGGGCCTCATCTCTGTGTTGGCGCCGGGTTTGCTCAAGTAGAAAGCCTGCTCATCATGTCGCAATTGGTCAGTAAATTTGACTTTGAATTACTGCCTGATCAGAGAGTGGTACCCGCCGCGAGACTAACCACTCGTCCTGCCGAGCAGGTCATGATGCGGGTGCGCCATCGAGGCTAGCAGCACGTTTTGCCAAGGCATTCGATAACTTCGCGTCAAACAGTGTTATGTCGCCGTTGCAGTCGCTAAGTTCAGCCCCGTCCAGAAGCGTGTGACAGGATCCTATAGAATCGCGTGCTACGACGCAGGGTAGGTCGCAAGTGAGGGCAGTGCGCATCTCCTCATCGAGATCATTGCGATGAATCCATTCGATTTCGGGACGCGTCTCGCAGTAGCTCCGCCAATTTTTCTTGCCAAGTGGATTTAAGCCATGGGAGATGTCACACAGCGAACAGCTTCGGGTCCCGGTGACTTTGCCGATGGCGTATGCGATCTCACCGAGTACGGTGAAATCAGCGTCGTAGATAGCAAGAATTCGGTCAGTCACGCAGGAGCTACGCGTTCCTCAGTGTGTCAGATCGCATATCAGGACCGTCGTGGCTCCAGCCCGGCGCTTTGAAGAGATAACTCAACTTATCGCGCCATCTTTCTGCGCGACGGATATCACGCCACATCGCGCCGTATTCCCCAAAAGCCACCTGCATAACTTTGTGAGTGTTTATGTTTTTGGTTAAACCGTACTGGACGGGTTCCTCGGGGATCTCCTCCGAAAAGGTGCCGAATAGTCGATCCCAAATGATCAACGTTGCACCGTGGTTCCGATCGAGGTAGCGAATGTTTGACCCGTGATGCACACGGTGGTGTGAGGGCGTGTTGAAAATAAACTCGATAGGCCGCGGGAACTTATAAAACGCCTCGGTGTGCAACCAGTACTGGTAGATCAAGCTCACGCTGAGCATGGTCACGATCATGGCTGGGTGATACCCGATGAGTGCCAGCGGCACCCAGAACGGGTATTTCAGAATGCGCTCGCCCACGCCCTGCCTGAGTGCTGTGCCGAGGTTGTAGTACTGCGAACTGTGGTGCGACACATGGCCCGCCCACAGCAATCGGACCTCGTGGTTTCCTCGATGGAAGGTGTAGTAGGTTAAATCATCGAGAAAAAACAGGAGCACCCACCAGTACCAGCTGGTGTCGATGACGCCTTGCAGTGGTGACAACGAGTACGCAACGAACATGAGCCAAATGCCCAGAAACTTTGGAATCAAATCGACAAAGACGGTGAGCAACATGACGCGCATGCTCGTCCAAAAGTCGACTGACTCGTAGTGTTTGGTGGTGGCCTTGTAGGCCCACAGCACCTCAATGGCGAGCGCCCCAAAGAAAAACGGCAGGGCCATCATCACCCAGTCGTCCTGCATTACCGCAATCACTTGGTCCATATCATCTGCCCCCAAAGCATCCGACTGCCTATCCGTTGCAGATAAGCCATTGCTTGAGTGTAGTCGAAAACTTAGAGTATCGGCATACCTGGGCGGAAGACTGTAGCGTTGTCGCTAGGTCTGGTAGAGAGGTGCAGGTACCGAATCTAAAAGCGCCTCCAAAGAAGAATAAGGAAGAAAAACGATGGCTGATTTACTGAAAATGTCCGCAGATCTCATCGACGGAAGGGTTGATATGCGTGAGGCGGGGCCGATCAATCGGATCAATCATCAGCT
>JAYOAN010000079.1:1876-4022 GCA_038104285.1 Halieaceae bacterium | reverse complement strand
AAACGCAGGGGCTATGACCTCGCAGGTCAGTCACAGTTTCTACCGCTCGCCACCCCCGCGCCCGACATCACCTACACCAACGATCTCGCCATGAACGTGGGAGGGCTCGATATTCAGCTCAATCACGCAAAAGGCGAAACTGACGATCACACATGGGCCTGGATTCCTAAGCACAAAGCGATTTGTGCAGGTGACTTCTTTATTTGGGCCTTTCCAAATGCAGGTAATCCGCAGAAGGCCCAGCGGTATCCAAAGGAGTGGGCCGCAGCACTGCGCGATATGGTGTCCCGGGACGCCGAGCTATTTCTTCCTGCGCATGGTCTACCTATCGCAGGCAAGGAGCGCATCAAGCAGGTGCTAAACGAGGTCGCGACAGTATTAGAGACCATGGTCAGCCAAACGCTTGATTTGATGAATGAGGGCGCTTCGTTGAATGACATTATCCACGCAGTTAAGGTGTCGCCTGACCTACTGGCGAAGCCCTACTTGGGACCTACGTACGATGAGCCCGAGTTTGTCGTTCGAAATATCTGGCGTTTGTACGGTGGGTGGTACGAGGGCAACCCAGCCCAGCTAAAGCCAGCCCGTGATGCCGCTGTGGCGGTTGAGCTCGCCAAGCTGGCGGGGGGGGCGCTCAAGCTTGCAGAGCGGGCTCGCGACTTGGCGGAAACGGATGCGAGGCTAGCCTGCCACCTAGCTGAATTCGCAGCCCAGGCAGAGCCCGATAATAAGGCCGTCCATCATCTTCGTGCTGAGGTCTATCAGAAGCGTCGCGAAGGTGAGACCTCGCTCATGGCGAAAGGGATTTTTGGAACGGCGGCTAACCAGTCAAAACAGCAGTGTGACTAGCGTCAGACCGACTTAGACGTTGCCGGAATCTGGCGGCGCCACGCGCCTCCTTTCATGGATGCCGTCACGATGGCTGTATACGCGAACATGCCGCCAACGGCACCGATAAATACACCGGTCATGCCAAGATCCATAGGACCGAGTAAGAAGAAGGCTAAACTGATTGCAACTACGGGACGCGCAATCAGCGCTATGACAGGGCCTCGCATCGCTCCCGCGCCTTGTGAGGCGAAGTAGAGTGCCCAGCCAACACCGTGGATAGCAAGGCAGGGACCGACAATCTGGATAAAGCCCTTAGCTGTCTCATAGACCATTGGGTCCTCGGTAAAGATGGGGATCCAAAGGTGTGGGAATACCGCGAGCAGGGTGCCGATAACGCCGCCCAGAACGAATGACATACCAGCCCCTGTCCATCCGATTTCTTCCGCGCGATCGGCATTTCTCGCACCGATGCTCATGCCGACAAGCGAGGTCATCGTTGCGCCAATGCCAAAGATGAGCGCTGACATCAGGAACTCGATTCGCGAGCCAATGCCGTAGCCGGCCAGCGCTTCCTCGCCGAACTGCCCGACCAATCCCGTCAGTACCAAAATGGTGGTGACTGTCGTGATAGGGGATAGCGAGGCGGGGAGTGCGACACGCCCAATATCTTGGAAGTGGTACTTCCGAAACTTCAAACTCGAAAGCCTCAAGTTGGCCGGCAAGTCGGCACGTGCGAGGCGCGAGAGGATGACCACGGCCATCAGTGCGCTCGTTGCAATGACCGACACGGCCGCCCCAAATAGCCCGAGTTTGGGTGCCCCGAAGTAGCCCAGTACCAGTGCTCCAGATAGAGGCACTTGTATCAGGGATCCCACAATCATCATCCGTGCGGGATATTTCATATCCCCGAGACCGCGAAATATCGAACTCGCGACACCCATGAGCCAAATGGTGACGCTACCTCCGAATAGCATGGCACTGTAGGCAAACGCTAAGTCGAGAATTTCGCCAGTTCCGCCGAGAAGAGATAAGAAGAATTTTCCCGAGATCAAAAATGCAATCAACAGTACGATCGGTCCAAGAACGGCCAGTAGGAGGCCGTGCCACATGAGTTGCTGTGCACGCTCTTTGTCGCCGGCTCCAAGCGCTCTTGCTATCGACGATGCCGCGGCGTTTCCCAAGGCACCCACTGACAACATCTGCATGAGCATCAGCATAGGGAATACCAAGGCCATTGCGGCAAGTGGCGTACTGCCGAGCTGTCCTACATACCAAACCTCCGTCAAGCTCACGGTTGATTGCACAATGAAAGCAA
>JAYOAN010000079.1:0-1776 GCA_038104285.1 Halieaceae bacterium | reverse complement strand
ATCGAATGCATGTCGCGCGTACCGATGGGTTCTAACGGTGGTGCGATGGCGAGCGATCCCGCCTTTGCACTCAAAACCGGTTTCGTACCTCAGGGCATCGGTGCCGATATGATTGCGACGATCGACGGTTACAGCCGCGAAGATGTCGACGCCTATGCGATGGAATCGCAGCGCCGTGCCGCGCATGCCCGCGACAGTGGTTGGTTCGATAAGTCAGTGGTGCCGGTGAAAGATGCTTCAGGCATAACGATTCTCGAGCGCGACGACTTCATCAAGGCCGACACCAATATGGAAGGCCTCGCGCGGCTCAAGCCCTCTTTCGAGGTGCCCGGTCAAATGGGTTTCGACGATGTCATCCTTGCCAAATACAACGAGTACAGCAAGGTCGATCACGTACACACGCCAGGTAATTCATCTGGCATCGTTGATGGCTCGAGCGCGGTCCTTATTGGTAGCGAAAAAGCAGGGAATGACTTGGGGCTCACGCCTCGTGCGCGCGTTGTCGCAACGACAGTCCTCTCAACGGATCCCATCATCATGCTGACAGGTCCCGGACCTGCGGCGAAGAAGTGCCTTCAGAAAGCGGGATTAACGCCTGACGATATCGACCTCTGGGAGATCAACGAGGCGTTTGCGTCCGTGGCCCTTCGTTACATGAAAGATCTCGACATTAGTCACGAGATTACCAACGTCGTTGGAGGTGCGATTGCTATGGGGCACCCACTCGGCGCGACGGGTGGATGCCTGGTAAGTGCCATGGTTGATGAGCTTGAGCGCAGAAACCTGAAGCGCGCGATGCTCTCGCTGTGTGTCGGTGGCGGCATGGGTATATCAACCATTATTGAGCGCGTCTAAGCGGGATTAGGAGTTAGAGAAAATGAGTTTTCATTACGATAAAGACGACAACAATGTAGTCACGGTCACCATGGATATGGATGGGCCCGTTAACTCCATGAGCGATGCGTTTCTTCCGCTTTTGGAGGCGACGCTCGACAAACTAGAGGCAGAGACGGAGCTTGCCGGTGTTGTTCTGACGTCGGGCAAATCAACCTTCTTTGCAGGTGGTGATCTGAACATGCTCTGTCAGGTTACCGAAGATACGGTTGAAGACTTCTTCAACGGAATGTGTGCGACCAAGGCCGCTATGCGACGCTTGGAAAAGCTTCAAGCACCCGTTTGCGCCGCTATCAATGGTGCAGCATTGGGCGGCGGTCTTGAGCTAGCACTCTCATGCCACCACCGTATCGCCTGGAACCACCGCAGTGTCCAGCTCGGCTTCCCCGAGGTGACACTGGGTCTGCTTCCAGGAGGCGGCGGTAACGTCAAGGCGGTGTATCTCATGGGGCTGATGGCGGCCAATGAATACATCGTTGAAGGCAAGCGCGTTGCTCCTGAGAAGGCCTTGGCATCCGGTTTGATCAACGCAGTGGTTGAAGACAAAGAGCAGCTCGTCGCGGCTGCTAAGCAGTGGGTCATGGATAACAAGGACGATGAGGCGGCACGCACTCAGCCTTGGGATACCAAGGGTTATAAAATCCCCGGTGGCAACATCCGCAACCCACAGGTAGCGCAGATGGTGACTATGGGCGCGCCTATGATTCGCAAGAATACGCGCGGTTTGTTGCCTGCACCTGAGAAGATCTTCGACGTGGCTGTGCAGGCCCTCACGGTCGACTTTGAGACAGCGATGCGCATCGAAAGTCGGGGACTGGCAGAACTTGCGCTCACGCCTCAAGCCAAGAACATGATTAATACGTTCTTCTTCCAGATGAACAA
>JAYOAN010000078.1:0-7501 GCA_038104285.1 Halieaceae bacterium | reverse complement strand
GTTGCCTCGCCTGAATGAATGTAGCCGGCTCGCGCGTCATACGGCAGTGGCTGGTAACCATCGTCCGGCAGTCGAATAAAGGAGTGGTGGCCATGTACTGTGATCGCGTCAGCATTAGGAGCTACGGTTCCAAGAATGCGCCCTGTTGATTTGCCCACGAAGGTAAGCGTTGCATCAATCTCAGTGTTGTCTGGGAAAGACTTCGTCTTGGGGGTGTAAATCGCGGAGCGACTCGCATCAATTTTGAAAGAACCCTCACCTCGAGCCGCCAATAAGTCCGCTATTCCCGTCGCATCACTCAGCGCGAAGTCAGTCAAATCAATCACTAAGACATCAGGGCCCGACTCGACAACAGCGAAACCCCAGATAATGGATTCGGCAAACGCCTCAGCGACGGCGCGGCGCTCCTGCGGGTCGTCTGATCGGGCCGTATATTTGGTGTTGAGTGCGGTAAGGAACACCTTCTTACCGACTTTGCGGAACTCAACCAAAAACGTATCGCCCAGACGCCCCCGATCAAGGCCTAAGTCGTTGGACCCCAAGCCATGTGAGAGCCCGTTGTAATAGATAAAAGGGCCTTCAATATCGCTAATATCCGCATAAAGTCGGCCTTCTTCGCTATCCCAGTGAAGCGGGATGAAGCCAGTCATTTCCTGCGTATTCTGCAGCACTGACTCGACACTCTCAGTCGAGCCGTCGACTTCTGAGGACCAAACCCACGGGCTTAAAAGAAGAACACCTATAACGACGAGAACACGCATACATACCTCCTAAAGATCACCAGAAGGTAGCACGGAGATTGTTTTCTCTAAACCCTCGCAAACGTTTCGCGGTGGGATGCACAAGTAGATGCGTAACACCTAGAGGGAAGATCTTCTTGACAATTGATGACCAACGTTAAGGGGCGTCTAGGTCACCCATCACTTACACGCATCGACCTCAGCAATTCGTCGGGCTTAGTTCGTCAATCGTGCAGTGTTATTGTGGCGACTTGCGACGCTCGGAGCAGGTCATTGGTGCGGCTTCCCATCAGCAGACTTCGCCATGGGGAGTGACTGTAGGCGCCCATAATCAAAAGATCCGCCTCTCGCTCCTCAATCGCTCGCGTTACGACCTGTTCAGGATCACCCGGGATAAACGACGCATCGACAGAAAAACCTTTACTCTTAAGGGTATTCTCAGCCCACTCAAGATGACGTGTGGAATCCTGGCTACGTCGTCCCGACATGATGACATGAACCGGTAAGTCTTTAAGGCTCCCTCGCTCAGCGATGAGCTTTACGCCGCGACGCGTCATTCGACCGCCATCAAACGCTACCAATAGACTGCGAGGCGCTCTGAAATCATCGGTCACTGTTAGGATGGGGCGTCGGATCTGGCGGCAAATCGCCTCCACGTGACGACCGAGATCCCTGCGGGTTCGCGAGGCAGATTCTCCCCGTCGGCCAAGTACATACATCGCTACTGAAGATTCTTGGTCTTTCAAGGTCGTAAGCAACTGGCCATACCGTTGCCGCGTATCTACAGGTACGCTTGAGCGCTCAGCACAGCCCGCTTTCAGCGCATTCAAAAACAAGCGACCCTCTTCCCGAACAGCGCGATTTTTCTCACCCTCCTCGGCTGAAAAACGCTCGAGCAAGTGCTCCTGGGCATCCATTTCGAGCGAACCACTCCGATCAATACCCGATGCGACTTCCTGATGACGATCAATCACGTGCAGTAACTCGACAGGCGCCGACAAATGCTCTGCCGCCCAGGTTGCGTAGTCGGCTACGTGCGTCGCGTAATCAGATTGATCAACACAGGCGAGGACTTTTTTGGGAGCGCGCATTCGAAAACCTCAATGATCAAGGAGCAGGTCATCTGCGCCGTCTTTGTCGTGAACACCGAATCGATCGACCATTGTGGCACTGGCTTCATTTAAGCCAATAACCTCGACGTCAGTTCCCTCGCGACGAAACTTAATGACAATTTTGTCGAGCGAGCTCACGGCCGTGATATCCCAAAAGTGTGCACGACTGACATCGATATAGACCTTATCGACCACTTCCTGATAATCAAACGCTTGCGAGAAGCTGTCTGCGCTCGCGAAGAACACCTGACCAAAAACGGTGTAGCGTCGAGCTCTACCCTCGTCGCACGCCACTGATTCAATGCGAAGAATACGACCCACTTTGTGCGCAAAGAAAAAGCCCGAGAGCAGTACGCCGGTGAGAACCCCCTGCGCCAAGTCGTGTGTTGCCACTGTGACAGCAACCGTTGCCAACATAACCACGCTCGAGCTCTTTGGATGGCTTCGTAAATTCCGGATGGAATCCCAATTAAAGGTACCAATCGACACCATGATCATCACAGCCACCAGCGCTGCCATTGGGATCTGAGAAACCCACTCGCCGGCAAAGACAACCATGATCAACAGCAGTGCGCCTGCAACAAGCGTCGAGAGTCGCCCTCGCCCGCCCGATTTCACGTTTATGACTGACTGACCAATCATTGCGCAGCCGGCCATCCCGCCGATAAAGCCTGTCGCAATATTGGCAACGCCCTGACCAACACATTCGCGATTTTTATTGCTGGAGGTATCCGTCAAATCGTCAACGATTGTCGCTGTCATTAGCGATTCGAGCAGACCAACAACCATCAGCGTTGCCGAGTAAGGAAAAATGATTTGCAACGTTTCCAGTGTCAAAGGTACGTCGGGCATCAAAAACTGCGGCAAGCTGCTGGGTAGCTCACCCATATCGCCAACCGTCCGGATATCAAGATCGAGTGCAATCGCAATAATTGTGAGCACAACAATGGTGATCAGCGGTGAAGGTACGGCCGTTGTTAATCGCGGCAATCCATAAATGATTCCCAGACCAGCAGCCGTCATCGCGTAGACCTGCCAGCCTACGCCGGTCAGTTCCGGTAGCTGAGCCATAAAAATGAGAATCGCTAGCGCGTTTACGAAGCCAGTGACCACTGACCGAGAAACAAACCGCATCAATTCACCAAGACGGACCCAACCGGCAATAATTTGGAGGACGCCTGTGAGGACCGTCGCAGCAAACAAGTATTCGAGACCATGCTCTTTGACCAAGGTCACCATTAACAGCGCCATGGCACCGGTCGCGGCTGAAATCATGCCCGGGCGACCGCCCGTAAAGGCGATGATTACCGCAATCGAAAACGACGCATAAAGACCAACCTTGGGATCGACGCCCGCAATAATCGAAAACGCGATCGCTTCCGGAATGAGTGCAAGTGCAACGACAAGACCCGCGAGTACGTCGTTTCTAACGTTTGAAAACCATTCCTGCCGCAATTTTTCCATTTGATCTACAAAAAGTTACCGTAATAAAAGGGTGCAACTGCGTTACGCGCTGCGGTGAGAGCTGGATTCCTAACGTATGGGGCGTGCGAACACGGCGCCGGCAGCTGGTGAGTAGCAATTGCACCGGAGATCAGCCGATGGGGGTATGATAACAGGACGTCTCTGTTACCCATAGATCGCTAACCCAAAGACGTTTCGTGAAAATGACAACACATACACCCGAAATTATTTTGATCGCCGGCGAAGCGGATGTGTGGCGAGGACCTGTCGAGGAGCTCATCGCTGGACGGATCGATTCGCTCGCCATTGATCCAGACTCTGACCTCCCTGAGTCGCTGGACTCACACGCCGTAAAAGTGATGGTGGCCTCACCGCAAGACGCCAAAAAATTCGCACCCTATTTTCCAAACCTAGCGTGGATTCAGAGCACCTGGGCCGGCGTGGATGCGCTGACAAGTCACATTCCCGAGTCGGTGTCGATAACGCCTTTGAGGGGCGTGTTTGGCCAAGCCATGTCTGAGTTCGTACTCGGCTGGATCTTGAGTCTGGAGCGCAACATTATCGAGCGCGCTCGTTCGACATCGTGGGATGCCACGCCGGAAATAGGGGTTCGGGGCAAAATCATGGGTATTCTCGGGACGGGCAGTATCGGTAGCGCGATAGCCGAAGCCGTTAAGCCACTGGGGATCACATGCCAAGGAATGAATTCCTCGGGTCTTCCGACAGAGGGCTTCACCCGCTGTTTCAAGAGTAACGACCCACAGTTTTTCGAAGGGCTCGATTACTGCGTGGCAGTGCTTCCCAAGACCGAGGCAACTGATCACATTTTGAGTGCAAGCGCTTTTGAGGCTATGAGCAACGAGGCAATCGTGATCAATGTCGGCCGGGGTAATGCCATCGATGACGCTGCACTGCTTCACGCTCTCGACAATAACAACCTCCGGGCTGCGGTTTTGGACGTTTTCACCACGGAGCCACTCCCACAAGATCACAGGTTTTGGGAGCACCCGCGCGTTCATGTCACCTCGCACACAGCTGCCCCGACAGCGATTGATTTGGTCGCACTCGCGATGGCGGACAACTTGGAGCGATACCTCGCAGGTGATGCCTTAGAAGGTCTTTTTAACGACGCTAAAGGCTACTGAGCGACCGCCACAATAATCTCATTGCGTCGCATGAAAGGCGGCGTCCAAGGCGGATTGTATTGATTGAGTGTAGGCTCGCCTCGCGGTTGAATCCCCTGCTCGATCAGGAACTGACGTAGCTTCTGCCAGTGGCGCTCCGCCTTTTTATCGCTCATCCAGCCACTAAACCGGATAACCGCTGCCCGGTACGCAGGCTCCTCACGAAACCCGACACGAGCATCATCGGGAGTAGGTAGATCTTCGAGATCGAATTCACTCGGCACGACAAACGCCATCTCAGCCTCGTTTTCATCAGGCATTGTGCTCTGAACGGGTGCGGTCATCGCGATTTCCTGCTCTCGTTCATTACCTCCGAAGATGAAGCCGGCCAAAACTCTGAAACCAGAGTTTGAACCTTCTGACATATCAGTCACTGCCAATATTCGCGGCTCGTAATCTCTGATCTCAATCGACTCGTCGTCCCAGGATTGGACGACGCTGTAGGCGGGTTCCTCGATAGCCCCTGCAGACCAACTGGTAATTAGCACTGACAAGGCAAGCAAAGTAATAACGACGTAACGCATAGCGTAAGGATCTCTAAAAGAAACTAGTGTTGTTGTTACGGCGGGATTTACGGTCAGATCAGAGCATCGCTAGTTCCGTCAGCGCGACAGACTGCATCGACACTCGCTTACCGCTATCGAGTGTTCGCTGGCCAATTTCGGCGAAACCCGACTTTTTATGGAAGTAGACGGAGTGCTCATTGGGCGGATCAATATCCATCTCTGCAGTCATGGTATGACAGCCCGACCCGGCGGCAAGCTCTGCAAGATAGCCGTATAGCTGCGCACCAATGCCCTGACCTCGTGCTTCGCTGGCGAGCACAATGCGATCGACATAGACCATGCTAGGAACGCGCGCCTCGAACCATTGATAGTTACCGTTATCGTAGGGTGCCCCATTTTTCATGGCGATGACAAAGCCCAGTAATCCATTGGCATTTTCAGCGACCAGGCAAAAGCTACTCAGTGCGAACAACTCAAGAAAGCGCTCGCTGTCCATGGGACTCGTAACAGACACGAAGACCTCGTTCAGGGCTGCAATAGCGTTCGCATCATCGGCGCTGGCATGTCTAATAATCATAAGTAGCTCTCAAGTCTCCTGACTTTGCGCATCACTTTAAAAAGCTGAATGACCGCGTCACTCAACAACATCGACGGCGTACACAACGCAAGGCTTTGTCGTGCCATCCTCAAAAATCGCCTGGGTCAATTCACAGCAATAATCGGCGCCTTCAAAATCGTCCAGCTCGGGCCACAGTTCCCTCAAGCCCTCGGACTCAAATAACAACCCCGATACAAAATTACTGGGGGCATCATCAGAACTAGACGCGCAGCGGAACAACCTCATTCCTGGGAAGCCGTGGGCCGCGCCCCAACCCACGTCACACAAAACACCTCCGACCTTGGCTCTCGTCCAAGAGCCGTCGAGGGCACTCAAGACATGCGCGTTGACCTCGCCCGGAGCCAGCGTTCCGTAAACAAAAAGGGCGAGCGGTCTCTCAACCTCTGCTCGCCCCTTCCCACTCATCGAATCTGACTCAGACACGACGCTAACGCTCTGCGTGTACCCTTAAGCGTGGAGATGTCCGTAGTGGTGATCGTAGTCAGCCTGTGCTGCGGCAATGACCTCAAGCGCTTGCTCGCGACCATAAACCACATCAACGTTAATGTTGGGGTTCTTGCCGGGAACTTGCTTGTACGTAGAGAAATAGTGCTGCAATCGCTCAACGATGATAGATGGCATATCAGCAAGATCCTCTATACCGCCCCATACATTGTCGCCGTCCAAGACAGCAATGATCTTATCGTCAGCCTCGCCACCATCAATCATCTGGATACCGCCCAGCACCTTCGCATGAAGGATGATGTCGGTGCGATTGATGTCGCGCTCCGAATAAACGCAAATGTCTAATGGGTCGCCATCGGCCTCATCGGCGCCAGCACATCGCGCGGCAACGTTCTCTGCGCAGTAAGTGCGCGGAATGAATCCGTAAAGACAAGGCGGCGCGGCAGTCGTTCTTTGCGCGCGATCGATCATCAAATAGCCACTGTCTTTATCCAGCTCGTACTTAATCGTGTCGCCGGGTAGCGATTCGATGAAACCAGTCACGACACCTTTGTCGTCTCCAGGGTGAGCCGCCATACCATGCCAAGGGTGACGTCTCCAGCGTGCAAAATCGCCGTTGTTGTACATTCAGAGTCTCCGTATTTTGAAAATTTGTGCCAGACGAGTCGCCACCTTTATCGACGGGAGCGACAGCTTGCGCGACGGGCGCGCATACTACGCGAGTTCTCGCCCAACTTACAGCATCCGCGCTGTGTTACAATTACGGCTCCGGCATTAGTCCGGACCCCACCCAATTACTTTTTACTGACTGCTGCGCGCCGCCGCACAGACATTGAGGCAATGCTATGCATAAGGTTCGGACGTACAACGCCATTTCGACCAAAGGACTCGACCGATTTGGTCGCGACTGTTTCGAAGTTAGCAGTGATATGTCTGCGCCCGATGCGATTTTGCTCCGCAGTCACAAACTTAGCGCGGATGATATTTCCGAATCCGTCAGTGCAATCGCGCGCGCTGGTGCTGGGGTAAATAACATCCCCGTCGATCATTGTACTGAGCAAGGCATCGTCGTTTTCAATACCCCCGGCGCCAACGCCAACGCCGTAAAAGAGCTTGTTGCAGCAGGCATGCTCCTCGCGTCGCGCGACATTGTTGGGGGGATGAACTTCATCAACTCGCTCGATCCACAGCTCCCAGCTGAGGAAATGGGTCCCTTGCTAGAAGCAAGCAAAAAGCAATTCGCTGGGTCTGAATTGCAAGGCAAAACATTAGGGGTTTTGGGGCTCGGAGCCATTGGTAGCCTGATCGCGCGACTAGGCCTTGATCTTGGCATGGAAGTGGTGGGTTATGACCCTGCAATATCCATCGAGGCCGCATGGCGTCTGCCCAGCTCGGTCAAAAAGATGGATAACATGCAGGCGCTTTTCTCGCG
>JAYOAN010000003.1:33771-36835 GCA_038104285.1 Halieaceae bacterium | reverse complement strand
TAACCGCATAAAAGACGAATGCACCGAGATCACCGCCACTCATTCGGCCAGCGAGTACGTCCTGGCCACCGGTCCACATCATCCCAACCATGCCGCCAAGGAACAGGAAGATGGCACACGCCATTAGCCATGCCCGCTGTTGAATACGTTTTCGGGCAATTTGGAACGCAGTATCAACCTCCTGACCAAACACATCGCGCTCCATCGCTTCTCGCTGGAAGCTTTGGACAATTTTTATCGACTGGAGCACCTCTCCGGCGCGGTTGCCGACACTCGCTATGCTCGCCTGGCTTTTGTTAGAGAGAGTACGAACACGGCGACCAAGGTAGAGAACGGGCAGTAATGTTAATGGAACGCCAATCAGCATTATTAGCGTCAATTTGAAATTGGTCAGTGACATCAGAATGAGCGCACCGACTAAAGTGAGTGCGCTCCTTGCAGCCAAGCTAACGGAGGAGCCAATGAGTGTCTGCAGGAGTGTAGTGTCGGTGGTGATCCGCGACATGATCTCTCCTGAGTGGTTTTTTTCATAAAACCCAGGATGAACAGTCAGCAGGTTGTTAAAAACTTTTAGTCGGAGATCAGCACTGACGCGCTCACCCAGCCAAGACACAAGGTAAAAGCGAATAAAGGCTCCGCTTGCCATTGCGAATCCCACGACAATCATGAAAACAACGGCTTGACGTAGACCCGCTTGAGATTGATTAGCAAAGCCTTGATCGATGAGTATCTGGATTCCATAGCCCAGCGACAGCTGAGCCATCGCGGTAAAAACCAGAGCCAAAGATGCGGCAATCAGTCTGGACTTATGTGGCCACAAAAACTGTAGCAACTCGCGCAGTGGCCTCAGCGACTTCGCTTTAGGTGGTGGATTATCTTCAGTGACTGTTCCTGCATTGTCAGTCATCCGTCTTTTCGCCTCGTTTGAGTGTTCGGCCCATGATCAGTCCGAGCTCAAACAGTAGCCACATAGGCAGCGCGAGTAGAGTCTGGGAAATAACATCGGGAGGGGTTAACAGCATGCCGATGACAAAGCAGCCGACGACCACGTATGAGCGGTTATTCGCCAATTGGTCTGCTGTAACAACGCCTGTCAGGATCAGAATGACCGCCGCGATAGGAACCTCGAAGGCGAGGCCGAACGCGAAGAATAATTTAAGCACAAAGTCGAGGTATCGGTTGATATCCGTCATTACCGAGATATCGCCGGGTCCGACTGTGGTAAAAAAACCAAAGAGTAGCGGAAACACTACGAAGTAGGCGAAGGCCACGCCCGCATAAAACAAGAAGACACTCGACGTCAGCAGCGGAATAGCGACACGCTTCTCCGACTTATACAAACCTGGCGCGATGAAACCCCAAATTTGCGCCAAGATGACTGGCATAGCCAAAAAAACTGCGAGGACTATCGACAGTTTGAAGGGCGTTAAAAAGGGCGACGTCACCTCGGTCGCAATCATCGAAGAACCTTCGGGTAAAAGGCTCCTCAATGGCTCGGAGATGTAGGTATAAAGCTCATTGGCAAAAGGAAAAAGCCCGAGAAAGGCAACAAAAACAGCGATCAATGCGTTGCGAAATCGGTCTCTAAGTTCGCGCAGGTGCGCAACCAGTGGCATTGGTTCGTCAGCGGTCACTGGGCTGGGTTCTCTGAATCTATGGGCGAATCGCTCGGACTAGACGCTGTTTCTTTAGCTGAAGCGTCGATCGCTGAACTCGCCTTTTCATCAGTATCCGGTTCATGAGCACCAGACTTTTCCTGATCAACGGGGTCTAGGGCAACGGGATCTAAGGAAAGTGCGCTGCTGACGTCTGTCAGGTCTTGCACCTCGTCACGACTCTCTCGCAAAGCGCGCATGACCTCCTCGTTATGAAGCTCGCGGCTGACGTCGGCTTTAATTTCTTCGAAGCCACGTCTCACTTTTCCCAGCCAAAGAGAGATTGCGCGAATAGCGCTGGGTAGGCGCTCTGGGCCCACAACAAACAAGGCGACAGCGCTGACGACCAATAGCTCAGCAAAACCAATATCTAACATAGACGTGCGCTTATTTTGCGTCGTCGTCCTTGGCGTCTTCTATTTTGGCGGTCTCACCGTTATCCCGCTTCATGCCCTCGCGGAAATTCGTGATGGCACTGCCTAGGTCCTTTGCTGCACCCGGCAGACGCTTTGTGCCAAAAATTAAGATGACAATGGCGAGGATGATCAGCAGCTGCCAAATTCCGATACCACTAAATCCCATATCTATTCACCTTTTGTAGTGGGCACATAGCAATGCGCCTATTGATTCCTAGAGGCTTTCTCTTCCAGCCCTGATAATCCTTGCCTGGATGCCAACACATCGAGAACCTCATTATGACTGATGCCGAGTCGATCCAGCATTACCAGCGTGTGAAATACGAGGTCGGCGACTTCATTGATCACTTCTGCGCTTGAGCCGTTTCCAGATTCTGCATCTTTTGCGGCGATGATGGTCTCGACAGCTTCTTCACCCACTTTTTCGAGAATCTTATTCAGGCCTTTTGCATTAAGGCTAGCCACATAGGATGTGTCAGGGTCAGCCGAGCGCCTCGCTGCAATGACTGAGGTTACAGCGTCGAGTACATCAGACACGTTGATCTTCCTCTAATTGCCATTCGCCAGATGTGGGCGCATAAAAAAAACACGTTCGGCGACCTGTATGGCAAGCGCCCGCACCCGCTTGATCTACCTTTAACAATAGGGTGTCTCCGTCACAATCAAGGCGCGCATCAACGACGGTTTGCACGTTGCCTGAGGACTCGCCTTTACGCCAAAGGGCCTGTCGTGAACGAGACCAGTAGATAGCTTGCTTTTTCTCCAGGGTAAGCGCCAGTGACTCTTCGTTCATCCACGCCATCATCAGAACTTCACCTGTGTGCACGTCCTGTGCGATAGCAGGCAGTAGACCGTCCGAATTCCATTTCGGGCTCATAGTGGTGGGCGTATTTTGATCGATGGACGTTGTCATGACGGAAGTATGCCACTTCTTGCTATTGCATTCATTGCGAGCAATTCAGAATCCCCAGGTTTCGAGGCACTTACTATCAC
>JAYOAN010000003.1:15461-33671 GCA_038104285.1 Halieaceae bacterium | reverse complement strand
TTGCATTCATTGCGAGCAATTCAGAATCCCCAGGTTTCGAGGCACTTACTATCACGGGCTATCACTGGCTATCACTGGCTATCGCTGAAGGAGGAGCCCAATAGCCGCCAACGCAACGCCTAAGATTGCAATGACGGGTAACTCAGGCAGGGCGATGACGCCGATGGCCACCGCTGCAAATCCTGCGCCGACCAGTATGCTTGGCAGTGAGGAGGCCGTTGCTTGCGGCTTGTTTTCCTTGAGGCCTTTTCGTTGCATGGCCAAAAATTGGGGAATGACTTCCGGTAGTTGTGACGCATGATGTACGAACGCGGGTGCGTCGCGCTGGAGTTGTCTGACAACATTCATGGGGCTGTATTGTCGTTTCAGCCAATCCTCAAGGAAGGGTTTGGCCGTCTCCCACAAGTTCAGCTCAGGATAGAGTTGTCGGCCAAGTCCCTCGATATTGAGCAGGGTTTTTTGGAGTAATACGAGCTGCGGCTGAACGCGCATATCAAAGCTCGAGGCTGCCCGAAACAAATTAACGAGCATATGTCCTAGCGAGATCTCGTGGAGTGGCCGGTCAAAAATAGGCTCGCATAACATGCGAATAGTTGATTCGAAATCTTGCACTCGTGTCGCAGCGGGAACCCAGCCACTCTCGATATGGAGTTCGGCAACCAGTCTGTAGTTCCGCTGAAGGATCGCGAGTAAGTTCCGGGCAACGTAGTACTGATCCTCCCTCGAAAGCTGACCCACAATCGCGCAGTCAATCGCAATGTAGGTAGGCTCTTGAGGGTGCGTTGCATCGACAAAAATATTGCCTGGATGCATGTCGGCGTGAAAGAAACAGTCGTCGAATACCTGAGAGAAGAAAATCTCCACGCCTCGCTCGGCAAGTATCTTCATATTGACCCCAGCCTCGTTTAGCGCCGGGATGTCACCAATTGGAATGCCTGAAATCTTCTCTGAGACCATGATTCGAGGCGAGCTGTAGTCCCAGAATACAGTGGGCACATAGACCAGCTTGCGCTTGCTGGTGTTCTTTTTTAGCAAGGAGGCATTGGCTGCCTCGTGCCGCAAGTCGAGTTCGGCAGTGATAGTCGCCTCATAGTCCTCTATGACCTCGGGCAATCGAAGCCGCTTTAGGTCGTCAGAGAGGCTGTCGATGATTTTGGCAAGCCGCTTGAGTAGGCGAATATCTGCGGCAATTTGTTTTTCAATCCCTGGGCGAAGGACTTTGATTACCCCGGATTCACCGTCAGCAAGGGTTACGTTGTGTACTTGAGCGACAGATGCTGCTGCCAGCGGCTCGTAGTCAAACTCCTTAAACACCCGATCAATGGACTGGCCTAATTCGTGTTCAATAGCAGCGGCTGCTTCAGCAGAATCAAAGGGCGCCACCTTGTCCTGAAGCAGTGAGAGCTCATCTGCCACATCATCGGGTAACAGGTCGCGGCGCGTGGAGAGCAGTTGGCCAAATTTGATCGATACTGGACCTAACTCCTGAAGTGCTAGGCGCAACCTCTCGCCTCTGTGCATATCTGCATGTGGGGCGCTGGCCTCTGAAGCACGGTTGTTTTTTCCTGACCTGTTTCCCGTGCTTCGGCTGGTAAAAACCCATCTCAGAAAGCGTGTCCTTTTTCCACTATCACTGTTAACAGGGATAAGGTCGCCCAACTCAAATTTTCTAGCCGTTGTCAGGAAAGTGAGTGCTCTGCTCATCCGCTGAGCCCTGCGAGTCGCTTTTTGATGCGCTTAACGCGAGAATCTGCGCGGTCTACGCGCAGCACCAGATCATCGACAGCTGAGAAGAAGGCATTTTGTTCTGCTTGCGGTGGCGACAGACGCCCCTCCTCAAGAATGAATTCGCTTAGCTGGCGTTTCAATCTTTGGTGAGTGCTTTGCGATGTACGCGTGAACGCGCGAATGACGGCGGCGAGTTGATGACCGGCAACCGGTCCTAATGTTTCTGCGAGCGGTGCTTCCCAGTCGATATCTAAGTCAGCGAGAACAGCTTGAAGTCGTAAAAGAGGTGCCGTGTCACCAGAAATCTGTATGTTACCGTTGATCAGTGCTGATGCTGGATCGTCAGCTGCGGCAACGCCCAAGAAATCTCTCCAGCTTCCTGCCAGACGGACAGTTGCAGACTCCTCGCGATAGCTTGCGACCGTAACTGCCCCGTCCGCATCAATTGTCACATATAGATTAACCGCGGGGCTGGAGCAGTTGACTGCAATGGTTAATGGATAAAGGCCTTTGAGCTGCTCCCGAGTTCCTGTAGACAGATCGACAGCCTGCATGATGGCTTTCTCTGCAACGAGGCAGACACCCGCAATGACGGCTGGATCGTGTTCCACCGAATTAACCCTTGATACCTCGATGCACGGCGACGATGCCGCCCGTCATATTGTGATAGCGGCAGTCGACGAAGCCTGCATCTTCCACCATCTCGAGCAAGGTTTCTTGATCTGGATGTTTCCTGATCGACTCGGCGAGATATCGGTAGCTGTCGGGATCATTGGCGATGATTTTGCCCATAGCGGGCAAAGCGGAGAATGAATAGGCGTCGTAGATCTTTGACAGCAGAGGCGAGACCGGCTTTGAAAATTCTAGGACTAATAGGCGTCCACCTGGCTTGAGAACCCGGTTCATTGAAGCCAGTGCTTTGGCTTTATCCGTCACATTGCGGAGACCAAAAGCGATGGTGATGCAATCAATACTATTGTCTTCAAAGGGTAGAAATTGTGCGTCAGCCTGAACCACACTGATATTGTTGAGTGCACCCTTATCAATAAGGCGGTCGCGACCGACAGAGAGCATAGCGGCATTGATATCAGAGAGAATGACGTTGCCATCCTTGCCCACAAGATTTGAAAATTTCGCCGCTAAATCACCTGTGCCACCGGCGATATCGAGCACCGTTTGGCCTGGTCGAACAGCGCTTAGCTCGATCGTGAATCGTTTCCAAAGCCGATGTAGGCCTCCTGACATCAGGTCATTCATGAGGTCATACTGGGAGGCAACCGAGTCAAAAACCTCTCTAACTCGTCCCGCTTTCTCCTCTTTTTTGACACGCTCAAAACCAAAGTCAGTTGTGTCGTCTGTCGCGTTGTCGTGTGTGCTCATTAAATTTCCTATCGCTCGCGTATCCGCTAACTAATGATCTTGACGATGTCAGTTGACGGGTCGCGAGATGCGCCGGCGCCTTCAAGTCTCTTCAAATAGCGCTGCCAGAGTATCTGCTTCTCGCTCGCTAATTGCGCTAAATACGCCCAAGTGTACAGCCCGGAGCTGTGTCCGTCGTCAAAACTTATTTGCACAGCGTAATGTCCAACTGGCTCGATAGCCGTTATCTCAACATTCGCTTTACCGGTTTGCAGGACCTCTTGCCCCGGACCGTGTCCCTGAACCTCTGCAGAGGGAGATAAAACCCGCAGCAATTCTGCCGAGAGATCGACGGATACTTGGTTCGGAAACTTAATCTCGAGTGTCCGATCAGAGCGTCGATACGTTAAAGATTCGGGTGCTTGTTGGGTCATGGTGGTAGAGCCAGAGTCGTCGTTGTGGACGCTATTGTGAGCGCTTCAAAAGTAACGTGTCGATATCGCTCTGGGCGGTAAGGCTTCGTGCCTTGGCCATTGCCGATCGGCTGTCAAAAGGGCCAATATAGACACGGTGCCAGCTGCCCGTATCGGTACTTATCTCTTCGACAGCGGCTTCGAGCCCGAGTAGGGCGAGTTCCCCTCGACGACGATCAGCATCAGTCGATGCTCTAAATGAACCGGCTTGAAGTACGTATTGCGTGTATTTGGATTCGCTCGGTGTTGATTCCCTCGCTGCACTCATCGAGATAGATTCGTCTACGAGTGTTGTAAAAAAGGTGAAGCTTGGCTGCCGATCGTCATCTTTGCTGTCCGAGGCTACAGTTTTGACTGCTTGTGGCAGCGCCGACGGATTGACCCCCCCTACAATACCGAGACTCGCGATTACGCCGACCAGCAACCCAACAATGAATCCACTCACATGCGATCCGTTAAACAAGGGGGTACCCGAAGGACCCTGCTTTTTGCTTGGGTTGCTTCGTCGTGTCGCATTTCCCGTACTGGGACGCTTGCGCTTGGTTTTTGGAGGTGCCGTAGCCACGATTTACATTCCTTCCTTACATGGCCTCGGGAGCAGATACACCCAAGATAAGTAAGCCGTTAGCAATCACCTGTTGTGTTGCAGTTGCCAGTGCTAATCGCGCGAGGCTCACTGCTGAGTCTTCATCGATAATCTTGTGTTGGTTGTAGAACGAGTGGAAAGCGGCCGCGACATCGCGTAAGTAGTTGGCCACGGCGTGAGGTTCGAGCCGCTTTGTTGCGCCAGCCACCACCTCGGGATACTTGCTTAACACCAGCGCAAGCGCTTGCTCCTCGTCCTGTGTGAGATTACCCAGGTGATCGAGACCACGGGCCGCTGTCCAATTATCGAATTCGTCAGCCGCCTTTCGCTGCACACTGCAAATGCGCGCGTGCGCATACTGGATGTAATAGACAGGATTTTCATTGCTCTTCGATAGCGCAAGATCAATGTCAAAGGTGAGTTGAGAGGTCGCCGCTCTCGCGGTCAAAAAGAAACGCGTCGCGTCGCGTCCAACCTCATCGATGAGGTCTCTCAGTGTCACGTAACTGCCAGCGCGCTTGGACAGTTTTACTTCTTCGCCATCGCGCATCACGGTTACCATTTGGTGCAGGACGTAATCAGGCCAGCCCTCAGGGATGTTTTTATCGAGTCCCTGTATGCCAGCGCGAACACGGGTAATGGTGCTGTGGTGATCAGCGCCTTGCTCGTTAATAACGCGCTCAAAACCGCGCTCCCACTTATTTAGGTGATAGGCCACATCGGGCACAAAATAGGTGTAGCCGCCCTCGCGCTTTCGCATGACACGATCCTTGTCATCACCAAAGTCGGTAGTGCGAAGCCATAATGCGTCGTCCTGCTCATAGGTATGGCCGTTGGCTATGAGGGTGTTGACCGTATTTTCGACGGCATTAGAGGTGTAGAGCGATGACTCGAGAAAGTAGCAGTCGAAATTGACATCGAAGGCTTTGAGATCCTGATCTTGCTCGCGTCTAAGCCACGCAACCGAGAATGCCTGGATGTCATCAAGATCTTCAATATTGCCTGACGCCGCAATCGTTCTATCTGCAGCGGCAACGGTTTCGCCGTCCGCATAGGCTCGCGCTACCTCTTGAATGTAGTCGCCCTGGTAACCATCCTTTGGCCAGGCGTCATCACCGGGCTCAATACCCTCTAGCCGCGCCTTTACAGACAAAGCGAGATTGCTGATCTGTTGACCGGCATCGTTATAATAAAATTCGCTGTGAACTGACCATCCAGCGTTATCCAATAGCCGACACAAGGCGTCACCAATGGCTGCCCCTCGCCCATGTCCAACATGAAGAGGCCCGGTTGGATTGGCCGATACAAACTCAATCTGTACGCGTTTGCCTTTACCCTCGTTGGTGCGACCAAAGCCCACTCCAGCGTCGAGGATGTTTTTTACAACTTCTAAATTACTTGCTTGGGATATGTGGAAATTGATGAATCCGGGGCCGGCGATATCACAGCGCGAAATAACGTTGTTATCGGGGATGCGCTCAATGACCGCGGTGGCTAAATCGCGAGGTGCCATGCCCGCGCGCTTAGACAGTACCATAGCAACATTCGTCGCAAGGTCGCCGTGGCTTGGATCTCGCGTGTGATCAACCTGAGGCGATGGAATGTCGCCTTCTGGCAACATGCCATCGGTGATTAGCTGGGCAACGGCCCTACCAATTAATTCGACTACTTGATCCTTCATTGAATGTGTTTTCTCTCTGCGGGGGCTCTGCTTTGTGGCAGTTTCAATGTGTGCAGCGAATATTGTATCTCGTTACACGATTTCGTTTGGGTCGATTTCCACAAACCAGCTGGTTTTTCGACCTATTTTTAGACTTGAACCAGCATTTATTGCCCTCTGAAGGACCTGATGTACGGTTTTACGCGACTGACTGTGTACCACGATGTGGTAACGGTATAGCCCTGCTCGGCGAGTCATCAGAGCGGGCATAGGTCCTACGAGGCGACTATTTGCATCAGCGCTTAATGCTTCTTTGAGTTGTGATAGAAATTCGATGGCATCTCGCTCGTCTTTCGCGTCTGCGCGAATGACTCCCAGTGCTCCATGGGGTGGCAGCCCTAATGATCGCCTGCGCTCTAGTAGATCGCAGGCTTGATCAGAATAGGTTTTAGCTGCAGCGTTCTTGATAAGGGGATGATCCGGACTTCGCGTTTGGATCAAAACCTCGCCGGGAAGCTCGGCACGCCCTGATCGTCCAGCGACTTGTGTGAGGAGCTGCAAGAGACGTTCCTCGGCTCGAAAATCTGGGCTGAACAACAGCGTGTCGGAGTCCACGATTACCACGCAGGTGACGCGTGGGAAGTGATGCCCCTTCGAAAGCATTTGTGTTCCAAGAAGAATGGCTGAGGGCGTTTGTTGGATGTTGCGTAGTAACTCGTTGAGGGCCGGGAGATTTGAAATACTGTCGCTGTCGACTCTAAACAAAGGAGCACCGTTGATTCTTCGCTCCAAGAACGCTTCAAGTTGTTCTGTACCAACCCCCTTACTCGACAGTCGAATACTGTTGCAGTGATCGCATGATCTCGGCGTCGGTCGATGGGATAGGCAGTGATGACAGTTAAGTTGTGGCGGTGATCTGTGCACAGCCATTGTGCTGTCACAGTTTTTACATTCTGCTGCCCATCCGCAGTCCTCGCACTGAATCGAGCGCGCAAAGCCTCTTTTGTTCAGAAATAAGAGAGCCTGCTCGCCACGCGCGATGGTTTTCTCGATAGCCTCGATTGCTTCGTCGCTGAGGCCTGCCGTCAGGGCCAGTCCTCGGGTATCCACCAGTCTAATCGACGGTAACTCCGCATTTGTTGCTCGCTCGGTCAGATGGTGGTGGTGATATCGCTCAGTGAGTGCATTGGCGAGCGTTTCTAAGCTTGGCGTGGCAGTGCCCAAGATAACCGGGCAGTTGCACACTTGCCCTCGCTTAACGGCCACGTCGCGTGCTGAGTAGCGCGGATGATCCTGTTGTTTCAGGGAGCCGTCGTGCTCCTCGTCTACAACAATAAGGCCCAGTGATTTAAAACTGCAAAACACACTTGAGCGCGTCCCCAATATGACGGGTGCGGTGCCGGAGCGAGCCATGGTCCACGCCCTTCCTCGCTCTTGATCTGAGATGCCTGAGTGAATAACCGGCACCTCAACGCCCAGCGCAGCCTCAAAGCGCGATCGTGTTTGGGGAGTGAGGCCTATCTCGGGAACCAAAACCAGCGCTTGCTGACCGGTTTCAATGACGCGTTTTATACACTCTATATAGACCGCAGTTTTGCCGCTACCGGTTACCCCATCTAATAGGTGCGTAGCGAATGACGAAAGGGTCCCCGTAATGTTCTCTGCGATACGGTTTTGATCGGGGGTAAGTGCAGGTATGTCCGCTTTTAAAATTGCGGTCTCGTTAGGTAAGGCTACCTTTTTTACGAACGGTGTTTTGCTGAGTGCCCGCAGTGTCGCCTTGGATATACCTTCTGTTTCCAGTTCCGCCAAGCTAACACTACCATTACCAATAAGTTCGAGTGCACGGAGTTGCTGCGGGGCTTTGGCCAGTACCATACGAGGGTCTTCTTCAGTGTGACACGCCGCAAGTGCATTAAGCGGTGCTACCCATGGGCGTTTACCTTTTCGCTCGTTCACCGCCAACCCCATCATGAGGGCATCGCCTGGTGGAACAAGGTAGTAGTCAGAGACCCAAATGAGCAGCTTCTGGAGGGGAGCCTCGAGCAAGCTCGCTTTGTCTATCACCTCGGTCACGTGTTTCAGCTTTTCGGGGTCATGAAATGTGGATGCCCTCGCTTGAATGAAAAAACCTATTGATTCTCGGCCGGCAAAAGGTACGAGCACGCGGGACCCGGTCTCCGGGCGCTGTTCGTCTTCGGGAGGCAAATACTCAAAGGTCTTATGAAGAGGGGCGGGAACCGCAATCTCCCACACAATAAGACTTGAATTGGCATTAGGCTCTGGTATCATCCGCGCTCTTTTTCACCGGACCCGCAAGGTTGAGGGCAACATGAAAGCAGATATTCATCCGCGTTACGAAGAAATCACGGCTCGTTGTAGCTGTGGAAACGAGATTAAAACGCGCTCTACGCTTGATCAGGATATCACTGTTGATGTCTGTAGTCGGTGCCATCCTTTCTTTACAGGCAAACAAAAGATCGTTGATTCGGGCGGTCGTGTTGATCGGTTCAACAAGCGCTTTGCAGGCAGAAGCTTGCGCAAGTAAGTTGTGCTTACACATTGCGACTGCAAAGGGCATTCGCGAAAGTAAAAACCGGCAATACGCCGGTTTTTTTATGCCTGCTCTGGGTAAATTCGAGCAAGCCGCGGTTAACTAGAAAAGCCCGTCCAAATCGTCGCTGTCGCTTTCCTTACCTCCGTCTGCTTTTCCCGCCGGTGTGAACTCCTTCAAGAACACCTCCCAGATAGAAGAAGACTGTGAGTTGGTTCGTGTCCCCGACTCTTTATCGATTCGAAGTCGCACCACACCCGGTGGCATCTCCGCGGCCGCCTCCTCAGGAGGCAATGCTACGCGCATATAATCGATCCAGATAGGTAGTGCCGCTGTTCCACCGAACTCTCGACGACCCAGTAGGCTGTAGTCATCGAACCCCACCCAAGTGGTAGTCACCAGATCTCGGTTATAACCCGAAAACCACGCATCTCTCGGGCCGTTTGTGGTGCCCGTTTTTCCCGCGAGATCATCGCGCTCTAAAACTCTGGCTCTTCGCCCTGTTCCCCGCTTTATAACATCCTCGAGCATTGACGTGAGTACGTATGTCACGCGCTCGTCAATGATTCGGGGTGCTTCGCGAAACTCAGGTTCCGTTGGCTCGAATAAGTCTTCAATCCGTGAGATTTCGTCTTGTTCATCGGCAGCCGATGGTTTCTCGCATTCGCGACAGACAACAAGAGGGTCGGCTTGGAAAATAATATTGCCGTCAACATCCTCAATGCGATCGATCAGCCAAGGCTCAACGCGAAATCCACCATTTGCAATCGCGGTATAACCCCGTGCGATATCGAGCGGCGTGAAGGCATGGGTGCCCAGGGCTAATGTCAGATTGGGTTGCATTTCTTCGACGTCGAATCCTGTGCGATCAGCCATTTCGATTAGTTTTCTAACGCCAAGTTGCTGTAGCACCCTGATGGACACTAAATTCCGAGAGAACGTGAGCGCCTCTCTTACCCTCGTTGGCCCATAAAATCGCCCGCTATCATTCTCCGGTCGCCAGAGGTCCTCATCGGTGAGATTGCCTACAACCACGGGCGCATCGTTAATTAGCGTCGCAGGATGAATGCCGTTCTCTATCGCTGCGGCGTAAAGAAATGCCTTGAAATTCGACCCTGGCTGCCGTTTTGCCTGGGTGGCTCTGTTGAACTTGGATAGGACGAAGCCCATGCCGCCTACGAGAGCTTCGATGGATCCATCGTTAGGATTCAGTGAAACCAATGCGCCTTGAACTCTGGGCACTTGGGCTAATGTATAGGCGTCACCTTTCTTACTGACTCGAACAAGGTCACCCACTGCGAGCAGCTCAGCTATTTCACTTGGGCGAGCACTGCGACGGTCTTCACTTACGTACCTCCGGATTTTTCGGAGATCGTCTTGCCATGATAATCGCCCTTGGTCTCCGCCCCGAATAAGTAGGTCTGCTCCCTCTGAATCGATGGTGGTTACGATTGCAGGTAGAAGATCTGCAACCACAGGCATCTCTCGTAACGCGCGTTCCCAGCGCGGTGTCAGCGTTTCTGGTTGTTCATCCTCTAAGGGCGGGTGTCGTTGTTCGGGGCCGCGCCAGCCGTGACGGTTGTCGTAGGTGATGAGACCGTTGATAACGGAGTCTCGTGCGGCCTGCTGCAGGTTACTGTCAACTGTGGTGTGTACTACGTACCCATCGTTGTAGGCTGCACTGCCTAATTTATCGACCGCGACTTGTCGTGCCATTTCTGCAACGTAATCGGCGTCGACCTCTACCCTCAGTCCGTAGAAGGACGCAACGTCGACGCTTTTAATCGCGTTGTCGTGAGCAGCTTGATCAATCATGCCCAGCGTAAGCATACGGCCTAGAATCCAATTGCGCCGCACCTCACTGCGAGAGGGATTGCTGAGCGGATTATTACGAGAGGGTGCCTGAGGAACGCCGGCGAGCATTGCGTGTTCGGCAAGCGTTAACTCTGACAGTGATTTTCCGTAATAGGTTTGAGCGGCAGTTTCAAAACCATAGCTTCGGTGACCGAGGAATACGCGATTCACATAGAGCTCTAAAATTTGCTCTTTAGAGAGACGTTGCTCAATCTCAAGTGCCAATAGAATCTCTGTGAATTTACGGATGAAAGTTTGATCCAGGGTTAAAAAGAAGTTGCGAGCCACCTGCATGGTAATGGTTGAGCCGCCACTCTGTTTGCTGCCGGTAGCGACAAGCTCAGATACCGCACGCGCAAGGCCGAGGAAGTCGATGCCCGCGTGTTCAAAAAATCCGTCATCTTCTGCGGCCAAAAGCGCATTGATAAACGTCTCGGGCAGATCTTCGTAACGGGCGGGGATTCGTTTCTGCTCACCAAATTGACCAATGAGCTGACCATCAGCACTGAGGATTCGAAGCGGTGTTTGTAATTTTATATCCTGAAGCGCCTCGGCTTCGGGCAGCTTAGGGCTGAGATAAAGGTACAACCCAGCCAACCACCAAATTGCGGCGGCAGTGATTAGCGCGAATGCGTGCAAACTTTTTGTTACAGCGGCCAAACGAGGATCTCCAGCTCAATAACGCCCCAATTTTTGACGAGAGAATTGGGGTGAAATTCGAGTTCTTCGTTCCATTCTACTCTTCTATTCGTACTTTAATTCAACCTGTGGTGCAATCTGGTGGTTGTTGTCAGATTATTGACATCGCATGATAGCGCAGCAAAAGGGGCGCTGAGGCTGGTCCATGTTGATTCTAGATAGAATTATAAAAGGCAAAAAAGTGACGCGGGTTGGGATTGATATTGGCTCAACCACGGTGAAGCTTTTGGAGCTTTCGGAATCTAATGGGGAATTCCGGGTGGAGTCCTACTCCGTGTCTTCTCTCCCCCATGGTGCGGTCTATGAGAAAAATATTAATAATGTTGGTGAAGTAGCGACCGCCATCCAGAGCGTGATGCACCAAAGCCGAACTCAGGCAACCGAGGTGGTTGCCGCCGTCTCTGGCTCATCGGTGATCAATAAAATAATTGCCATGCCGGCAGGCCTCACCGATGACGAGATGGAAACGCAAATAGCGCTTGAGGCCGACCAGTATATTCCCTACCCCTTGGAGGAAGTGGCTCTTGATTTTGAAGTTCAGGGGCCCACGCCTGGGCGGGAAGAGCAAGTTGATGTGCTTCTTGCTGCCTGCCGTCGGGAAACAATTGACACTCGGCTTGAAGCGCTCGAAATAGCAGGGTTAACGCCTAAGGTAGTGGACGTTGAGGCTTACGCAATGGAAAGGGCTTATGAGCTTGTTCGCCCATTAGCTGGTGTGGATCCCGCTGCCACGGTTGTGCTGGTCGATCTTGGCGCCACGATGACAACGCTGTCAGTGCTCAATCAGGGCGCCAACGTTTACACCCGAGAACAGACCTTTGGGGGCAAGCAGCTAACCGATGAGATTATGCGCCGCTATAGTTTACCTTTTCGTGAGGCTGAGTTGGCAAAGAAGCAAGGTGAGTTGCCTGACGGCTATGAGGAGGACGTCTTAACGCCTTTTAAAGAGGCCGTCGTGCAGCAGATAGGCAGGTCGTTACAGTTTTTCTACTCCTCGAGTAGTTTTAACGCCGTGGACCACATTTTCTTGGCGGGCGGTGTGGCGGTAATCGATGGCTTGGCCGTACTCATTGAAAATCGTCTGGCGATCTCGACAACCGTCGCTAACCCGTTTACTACTATGTCGATCTCACCGCGAGTAAACGCAGTGGCTTTGAGTGGTGACGCGCCGGCCATGATGGTCGCTGCCGGACTTGCTTTGCGAGGATTGATGGATGACTAATATCAATCTACTCCCCTGGCGGGAGGAACTTCGAGCCGAGCGGCAACGCAATTTTGTGTCTTCATTGGGTCTATCGGTTGCTCTAGCTGTTTTGGTGTTAGTGCTGGCAGATCGGATTATCAACATCAAAATTGATGCTCAGAATGCGCGTAATCGTTTTTTGACTGACAACATTTCATTGGTTGATAGAAAGGTTTCCGAAATACGCGACTTGACATCGCAGCGAAAGCAGTTGCTTGAGCGTATGAGAGTAATTCAAGAATTGCAGGGAAATCGCCCCATTATAGTGAGGGTACTTGATGAGCTCGTGCGTACGGTTCCAGACGGTGTTTACTATTATGATCTAAGTGCCTCTGACGAGACCCTTGGCATTGAGGGAGTTGCGGAATCGAATAATCGCGTATCCAGCCTGATGCGACGGTTAGATGCATCAGACTGGCTGGAAGATCCTTCGCTTGACGGTGTTGCGGCCTCTGATGATTTGGGTAAATCCGCGATGGAGTTTAGTTTGTCGGTCCAAATTGAAGCGCCAAGTCTGCGCAGTGCGGATGACCTATGAGTTTGGTCGGTCACTTGCGAGAGCTTAATGAGATCGACCTAAACGATCTCGATTTCGAAAATGTAGGGGCCTGGCCCGCTGCCGCGCGCGCTATCGTGGCGGCAATGCTTTTTGTCATGCTGGTCGTGTTTGGCTTCTACTACCATATCACCGATCTCTCTGATCGGCTGGCTGTATCCGAGCGCAAAGAGCTTGAGTTGCGCCGCGAATTTGAACGTAAGGCTTTTGAGGCGAAAAATCTTGATGCTTACAAGTTTCAGCTTCAAAAGATGAGAGACAGCTTCGGCGCATTGGTCAGGCAATTGCCATCGGATACTGAGGTGCCTGGTCTGTTGGAGGACATTTCTGCAAAGGGCGCGTTGAATGGTCTGAGTATTGAGTCTATTGATTTACTTGATGAGGTGCGCGAGGAGTTCTACGTCGAGCTGCCTATTGCGATTGAGGCTACCGGCTCTTATCACGATCTTGGGGCTTTCATATCGGGTATGGCGGGACTGCCACGTATTGTGACACTGCACGACTTTGACATCGAAATGAGCGGTTACGACAGTAGCAACCTGAGCATGAGGATAACGGCGAAGACCTATCATTACAGGGATGAGAATGATGTGGACTGAACGACTACCATCGCTGCAGCGCCTCACCATTTTATCGGTCGCATTACTACTCAACGCCTGTGGTGGGTCCGATATGTCGGATCTGGAGCGTTTTATTTCGGATAAAACACATCGTCCGGGAGGCATGATCGAGCCCATTCCTCCGTTTACTACCTACGAGGCCTTCAGTTACTCCTCGCAAGGCATGCGCTCGCCCTTTGATCGCCCAGTGGAAGTAGTGCAACTCGCGGCACTCCGCCTAAGATCCTCCGTGGCGCCCGACCGCGCGCGCGCTCGAGAATCTCTCGAGCAATTTCCAGTCGACTCACTCCTGTTGGTTGGAAAGCTGGAGCGTCAAGGTGTTGAGTGGGCTTTACTTAGAGATCCTAGTGGCGGAATTCATCGGATCCGTGAAGGTAACTATGTTGGTCCCGATCACGGCAAAGTAGTGGACGTCGGCGAGAGTTATGTGGCGATTATGGAAATTGTTACCGACGGTACCGCTAACGGATGGGTAGAGCGCCCAAGGACTCTGGAGTTTGGTGCGCAGTGAACGGAAGGCTAGTTCAATGAAAATAATATCGATTAGTAGGGCCATTCGTGTCGGACTTGCCATTGCGGCAACGCTCGGAAGCCCTTTTACTTCCGGCTTATTCGGTGGCAGAGCAGCGCATTTCTGACATCACCTTCAGCGCACTTCCCAACGGAGGTTTATCGATTGGTCTCGATTTTCAGGGTGTAGGAACCAGAGAGTTTTCTAGCTACACCATCGAAGATCCTGCACGCATTGTGATCGACTTTCCCGATACGCAAAGCGATTTGTCGCAACGACGTTTTTCGCTCCCAGACGGCAATGCATCGAGCGTTGTTGTTCTGGCGGCCGGCGATCACAGTCGGCTGATTGTTAATCTGAGTAACTTGGGACAGTTCGAAACAGCGTTTGAGGGCAGTCGATTTGCGCTGGAGATTCAGGGTGATTCTGCGGGCTCTTACGCGGTGCCCACTCTCACATCGTCATCTGATTCAACAGCTTCTTCGGTAAAGCCTGCTCGCGACACGTCGATTTCTGATGTCGAGTTCAGAAGATCTGTCCAGGGTGAAGGACAACTGATTTTATGGTTGAGCGACGACGATGTCGACGTCAATGTCTTCAGCGAGGGGAGTCGAATTAGCCTGGAGCTTTTGGATGTCGATGTTTCTGATGCGTTGAGTCGGCGCTACGACGTTACCGATTTTGCGACGCCGGTTTCGCAAATTGAGGTGATGCCATCGACACGCGGCGCGCGGGTCGTGCTTCAAGCCTCTGGTTTTTACGACTACCTCGCTTATCAGCAGGGCGACCAGTATGTCGTCAGTGTGCAGCCTGTAAGTGAGGCCGAGCGAGAAGAGCAGCTAACTGAGTTCAGTTACGTTGGCGATCGTATCTCGCTCAATTTCCAAAACATTGAAGTGCGAGCCGTACTCCAGCTTATCGCTGACTTTACAGATCTGAACTTAGTTGCTTCAGATACCGTTTCGGGCAACATCACACTGAGGCTGCAGAACGTGCCTTGGGATCAAGCTATGGATCTGGTGCTGAAGACCAAAGGATTGGATAGTCGTCAGATAGGGAATGTCCTTATGGTGGCGCCTGCTGCCGAGATCGCCGAAAGAGAGCGCCAGGAAATCGAGGTAAATAAGCAGCTTGCTGAGCTGGCACCTTTGAAATCAGAATTTATTCAAATTCGTTATGCAAAAGCAGCGAATGTCGTGACTTTGTTTGAGGCGGGGTCCGAGCAGGGTGGCTCTCTTGTGTCTGAACGAGGCTCAGTGGTGGTCGACGAGCGAACCAATTCGATTATTGTGACTGACACGGCGGCAAAGCTCGATGAAATCCGCACCTTGATTGCCAATGTCGATATTCCTATTCGTCAGGTGATGATCGAAGCGCGCATCGTTATTGCGTCATCTGACGTGGATGAGCAGCTTGGTATTCGCTGGGGTGGTGGATACATCGACAGTGACGCCGACTCGGTACTCTCGGTGGCGCGGAATATCGAGGCGACAAATGCGATCAATCAGGCAATCATCGGAGGCACAGTCCCGACAGCCCCAACTACCCCGCTTGTAGACTTGGGCATAGCGAGTGGTACAAGTGGCTTTGCTGTCGGTTTTACCTCTGACGATCTTCTGCTATCCGCCGAGCTTTCAGCACTTGAAGCAGCTGGTGAGGGTGAAGTGGTCTCTCAGCCCAAGGTCATCACAGGCGATAAGCAGCAAGCGACGATTAAGTCAGGAACAGAGATTCCTTATCAAGAGGGTGCGGCCTCAGGTGCAACCACTACTCAGTTTAAAGAAGCTGTGCTGCAGTTGACGGTAACCCCCAATATTACCCCAGACGATAGGATACTGCTGGATCTGGTGGTTAATCAGGACTCGGTAGGTGAGTTAGTGCCGAGTGCTAACGGCGGTCTTGTGCCCTCGATAGACACAACAGAGCTGACGACGCAGGTACTTGTTGGGAACGGTGAAACCGTCGTCTTAGGCGGTGTGTTCAGAAACGAAGAGACTCAGCGGATTCAGAAGGTTCCTGTTTTGGGAGATTTGCCTGGGGTTGGGAGCTTGTTTAGGAGCACCGCTAACACCAACAAAAAGGTGGAAACCTTGATCTTTATTACGCCACGTATTCTCTCAGAGGTGTTGCTCGATTAAGCTCTAGTTTGCTTATTAGTAGGTTCGAATATGCGCGTCTTTTTGGTCGGTCCGCCCGGCTCCGGAAAATCCACCGTAGGCAAGCATTTGGCTACACATCTGAATGCCCGTTTTTTTGATCTCGATGAGGTTATCAAGGAGCGCGCAGGTGCGGATATACCCTGGATCTTTGATGTCGAAGGCGAAAGTGGTTTTCGTGATCGCGAAGAATCCGTTTTAGCTGATTTCACTGGGTACGATGATGTCGTGGTGGCGACGGGTGGAGGTGTCGTACTGCGTGACGCAAATCGTGCGGCGATGAAGGCGAGTTGCACGGTGGTCTATCTATCTGCCTCGCTCGATACTCTGGTTGCGCGAACAGCGGGAAAGGATAAGCGGCCCCTCTTGGCAGGCAAGGATCCGCGACCCATCTTGACCGAGATGCTTAAGGTGCGCGGGCCTCTTTATGATGAGGTCGCTGATATCACGGTTTTATCCACCGGCGGGTCTGCTAAAAAGTTAGCGTCAGTGATCGCTGGTAAACTAATGAAACGTTCAGCAGCCCCAAGGGACTGACAGCTCAACTGGCGCTCACCAGACGTCGAGTGCAGCCGAGTAAACCAAGAGAGTTACTGAGACGAAATTAGCGTCAGATCTGCAAGAGACTAGTAAATTGAAAACAACCGACCCCGCTGTAAACGTTTGCCTCAATTCCGAGTCGATTGATCGTAGCTATCCGATTTTTATCGAGAGTGGTCTGTTGAGCGACCGTAGGTTGCTCGACCAATTGCTCAGCGACAGAAGCGTATGTTTGGTCACTAATACCACTGTTTCTGAGCTTTACCTGAACCGAGTTCTCGTTACTCTCGGTGCTGACAGAAAAGTGACTACAGTCACACTCCCCGACGGTGAACAGTTCAAGACGATGGCAGCTTTCGAGCAGGTCCTAACTGCCGCGCTAGAAGAAAAACACGAGAGAAGCACTGTCTTCATTGCTTTGGGGGGCGGTGTCGTGGGTGATATCACCGGCTTTTCTGCTTCCGCTTTTCTGCGCGGCGCAGACTTTATCCAAATACCAACTACGTTGCTTGCACAGGTTGATTCGTCCGTCGGCGGGAAGACGGGCATCAACCATCCGATGGGGAAAAACCTTATCGGTGCTTTTCACCAGCCAATGGCTGTGTTGTGCGACACGGAGGCGTTAGAGACGCTCCCTGATCGAGAGTTTTCGGCGGGTATTGCCGAGGTTATCAAGTACGGCCTGATAGCGGATAAAGCGTTCTTTTATGACCTTGTAGAAAATGCTGTGGCGCTAAAAAGTCGTGACCCTGATGTATTAGCATCAGTCATTGCACGCTGTTGCGCCATTAAAGCTGATGTTGTCAGCCGCGATGAGCGCGAGGGTGGTGTCAGAGCTATTCTCAATCTTGGCCACACCTTTGGCCATGCTATTGAGAAGGAGCAGGGCTTTGGTAAGTGGTTGCACGGTGAGGCGGTCGCGGCAGGCATGGTTATGGCGACGCGTATTTCTGTATCCAGGGGGCATGTTTCCAGCGACGTGCTGGATGACCTGCTAATGTTTCTAAAAATCTTCGATTTACCCTATGCTCCGCCAAGCGGTATGACAGTAGAGAGATTGCTCAGTGCTATGCAGGGCGACAAAAAGGTTCAGTCGGGCCGTATCCGGTACATTCTTCTCTCAGAACTCGGCGAAGCATCGATCGTGCAAGATGTGAGTGAATCCGAAATCGTTGCCTGTCTGTAAACCTCTGATACACCTAGACATAGGGCAGTTACCTGCTGTCGTCAAATTGTAGAAAGATCCCAAAAAGTGTAAACTGCGCGGCCTTTTTGGCTGTGTCCTGCGCATTTGAGGCATGGGTAATGCGTCAGTATACGGTCCCGTTAAGATCAAGCGAGCAAGTTCTAGCATGAAGTCATCAGACATCGTGAACGACTCCGTGGGCCTGAAAGATCAGCCGCGCGGTTTGTACAATCCAGAGGAATTCCGAGACAACTGTGGTTTCGGAATGATTGCCCATCAGCAAGGTGTGCCGAGTCATAAGCTTCTCCAGACGGCCATTGAGTCGCTTACTTGCATGACGCACCGGGGTGGTATTGCGGCCGATGGTAAAACGGGCGATGGCTGTGGATTGCTACTTCAGATGCCCACGCCATTCATGCGCTCAGCTGCACGCGAAATACTGGGGCGAGATCTTAAGAGCACCTTCGCCGTGGGCATGGTCTTCA
>JAYOAN010000003.1:1710-15361 GCA_038104285.1 Halieaceae bacterium | reverse complement strand
CGCGAAATACTGGGGCGAGATCTTAAGAGCACCTTCGCCGTGGGCATGGTCTTCATGTCCAGAGCCTCTGAGGCACAAGCCAAGGTACGTGCTGCATTTGAGGAAGCGGCACATGAATTCGATTTTAATGTCGCAACCTGGCGCGTGGTTCCCACTCAGCCCGACGTGTGTGGTGAGATTGCGCTCGAACAGCTTCCGCAAATTGAGCAGGTATTTTTGGAAGCTGATGACGCGAGCCACAAAGAGGTCGCCGCAAAGCTATTCATGATCCGTCGTCGTGTAGAGACGGCGATGGCAGATGATCAGGATTTCTACATCTGCAGCCTCTCAGACCGCGTGATTT
Source organism: Halieaceae bacterium (assembly GCA_038104285.1). Lineage (GTDB taxonomy): Bacteria > Pseudomonadota > Gammaproteobacteria > Pseudomonadales > Halieaceae > Luminiphilus. Next base: position 15,018 of record JAYOAN010000003.1, on the reverse strand, counting down.
CGTATAAAGGGCTGGTGATGCCCGCAGATCTTGAGCATTTCTACCCTGATCTAGGTGATGAGAGTCTTGAGACCGCAATTTGCGTTTTCCACCAGCGTTTCTCAACGAATACACTTCCGCGTTGGCCGTTGGCGCAGCCGTTCCGCATGCTAGCGCATAATGGAGAGATCAACACTATCCAAGGTAACCGCAGCTGGTCTAGGGCGCGGACACCAAAGCTTTCCTCACCGTTATTGCCCGATCTACACAGCGTGACACCCTTGGTAAACGAGCACGGTTCTGACTCTTCAAGTCTCGACAATATGTTGGAACTTTTGGTGACAGGAGGCGTTGATCTCCCCAAAGCGCTTCGAATGCTGATTCCACCCGCTTGGCAAAACATTGAGGACATCGACCCTGATTTAAAGGCGTTTTACCAGTATCACGCGATGCATATGGAACCGTGGGATGGACCTGCTGGTATTGTGCTGACAGACGGTCGTTACGCGTGTTGCTTGCTTGATAGAAACGGCCTCCGCCCCGCACGCTGGGTAACAACCTCGGACGGCTTTATTACGCTGGCATCAGAGGTGGGAACTTACCACTACGAGCCCGAGACAGTAACCGCAAAAGGGCGTGTTGGGCCGGGGCAAATTCTTGTCATTGATACCGAGACGGGTGAAGTCCTACATACCAAGGACATCGATAACAAGCTGAAGAGTAGCAAGCCCTATAAGCAGTGGTTGCGTGACAATGCGCGTCATATCGAGGCTTCTTACGACACAACCGTTACCGCGACTATTGAAGGTGACGAGCTGGACGTTTATCAGAAAATGTTCCAGGTGACACTGGAAGAGCGTGACCAGGTATTAAAGCCTCTAGCGCAGTCGGGTAACGAGGCGGTTGGCTCGATGGGTGACGATACACCTATGGCCGTCTTGTCCGCACGTGAGCGATCGCTCTACGACTACTTCAGGCAAAAGTTCGCGCAGGTAACAAACCCGCCGATCGATCCTCTTCGAGAAGCGATTGTGATGTCGCTCGAAGTTGATCTTGGTGGTGAAGCAAACCTTTTCGAGGAGACTGAAGCACACGCGAGGCGCGTGAGTCTGACGTCGCCGGTGCTGTCGCAGGGCAAGTTCGAATCAGTATTGGCGCTGAACGAGAGTGGTTTGAAGGTTCAGGTGCTCGATGCAACCTACAGCCCTGAAGAGACCACGCTTAAAGAGGCTGTTGCGACGCTCTGCCAAGAGGCAGGTGCGCATGTGGCTGGCGGTGCCAGTGTGCTGGTGTTATCCGATAGGCGTTTTGGCGAAGATCGCATACCGATTCATAGTCTTCTTGTTACCGGGGCAGTTCATAACCATTTAATCGCCAATGGCCTTCGTGCGGACTCGAATTTGATTATTGAGTCGGGCAGCGCCCGCGATTCGCATCAGTTTGCCTGCCTACTCGGTTTTGGTGCTACGGCTGTTTATCCCTACCTCGCCTACAGCGTACTTGCGCAGCAATTGGTCGATGGTGAAATCTTGGGCGCGCCCTCAGCGTGCTACAAAAACTACCGCAAAGGCATCAACAAAGGCCTCCTTAAAATTATGTCCAAGATGGGCATATCGGCGGTTAATAGCTACCGTGGTGCACAGCTATTTGAGGCCGTTGGCTTGGATGCAGAGGTGGTTGATGTAGCCTTTATTGGCGTCTCATCTCGGATAGCAGGAGCGGGCTTCGCGCACCTCGAGTTCGATCAAGTCCAGCTTGCTCGTGCCGCGCGCCTCAAGCGCAAGCCGGTTGTGGCAGGTGGCCTGCTCAAATACGTCCACGGTGGTGAGTATCATGCTTACAATCCGGATGTTGTGATGAGTTTGCAGCGTGCTGTCGTAAGTAACGATTCTGCTGACTATCAGGCCTACGCAGACCATTGCAACGACAGGCCTGTTGCAGCGCTTCGTGATCTACTGAATCTAAAGCCAAGCCCAGAACCGATTCCGCTCGAAGACGTTGAACCTATCGACGCGATCTTGAAGCGGTTCGACTCAGCTGGAATGTCGCTTGGTGCGCTCTCGCCCGAGGCGCATGAAGCATTGGCCATGGGAATGAATGCAATTGGTGCGCGATCAAACAGCGGAGAGGGCGGTGAAGACCCTGCACGCTATGGCACGAATCGCGTATCCAAGATTAAGCAAATCGCGTCTGGTCGCTTCGGTGTCACGCCACACTATCTGGTTAATGCTGAAGTGTTACAGATCAAAGTGGCACAAGGTGCCAAGCCAGGTGAGGGTGGGCAGCTTCCGGGCGGTAAGGTCAACGACCTTATCGCACGTCTGCGCTATTCGGTGCCGGGTGTCACACTCATTTCCCCACCGCCACACCACGATATTTATTCGATCGAAGATCTGGCGCAGCTCATTTTCGACCTCAAAGAGGTCAATCCAGATGCGCTGGTGTCAGTGAAGCTCGTTTCCGAACCTGGTGTTGGAACCATCGCGGCCGGCGTCGCCAAGGCCTACGCTGATCTCATTACGATCTCGGGGTACGACGGTGGAACAGCGGCGAGCCCGCTCACCTCGATTCGTCACGCGGGATCTCCGTGGGAGCTAGGTCTTGCTGAGGTTCATCAAACACTGAGAGGCAACCGACTGCGCGGTAAAATCCGATTGCAGGCAGACGGTGGTATGAAGACTGGCTTGGACGTGGTTAAAGCAGCCATTTTGGGTGCCGAAAGCTTCGGCTTCGGTACGGCGCCGATGATCGCCATGGGTTGCAAGTACCTCCGTATTTGCCATCTGAATAACTGTGCTACAGGCGTTGCAACGCAGAACGACAAGCTCCGCGAAGATCACTTTGTGGGTGACGTCGAGCGGGTGGTTAACTTCTTCCGCTTTGTGGCGGAGGAGACGCGTGAGTGGATGGCATCACTAGGCGTCTCAAAGCTTGAAGACCTGATTGGACGAGTCGATTTGCTCGAGCACCTTGATGGCTCAACTGACAAGCAGAGTGCCTTGAACCTCCAGCCTATTACTTGGGTTGATGAAACTGCGGTTGATCAACCACAGTTTTGTGAGGTCGATAGGAACCCTCCGTTTGATCAGGGAGAAAAAGCTGCGCTCATCTTGTCTGAAGTGCTTCCCGCTGTTGAAGCAAAGCGTGGCGGTGAGTTTAGTTTCTCAATTACAAACTGCGATCGCTCCATTGGTGCACGTATCTCTGGCGAGATTGCGAAGCGCTACGGTAACGCTGGGATGGAAGAATCACCCATTACTTTGAAACTCGAAGGCACTGCCGGCCAAAGCTTTGGTGTTTGGAATGCGGGTGGTCTTCACATGTATCTCGCCGGCGACTGTAATGACTACGTTGGCAAAGGTATGGCGGGCGGAAAACTGGTTGTTTACCCACCAGAGGGAAGTCAGTTCGAAAGCAAAAATGCGAGCATCATAGGAAATACCTGCCTCTACGGAGCGACTGGTGGGCGCTTGTTTGCTTCAGGCTGCTCTGGCGAGCGATTCGCGGTTCGAAATTCGGGTGCGCATGCAGTCATTGAGGGTGCTGGTGATCACTGTTGCGAGTATATGACCGGTGGATGCGTCACCGTACTCGGTGAGACTGGGTTGAACTTTGGTGCGGGCATGACGGGCGGTATCGCCTTCGTTCTTGATGAAACGCGCGCTTTCCCCGATCGATACAACCATGAACTCGTCGAAATACACCGCATTAGTGGTGAGGCCGCAGAGGCGCATCGACATTTCTTGCGAGACAACATTGAGGAATTTGTCACGGAGACCGGGTCTGCCTGGGGCCAACACATCCTCGACAATTTCGCGGATTATGTAGGGAAGTTTTGGTTAGTGAAGCCAAAGGCAGCTGACTTTAATCAGCTGATAGCCCGATTCCGCTACACCGATTGAGAGTTGTAATATGACTGAGCGACTAGCAAATCCATTTCAGTTTCTCGATGTAGAGCGTCAAGATCCAAACAAGCGCTCTATGGAGTCACGAACTGAAGAGTTTGTTGAAATCTACGATCCGTTTACAGAAGAAACGGCGGCGGAGCAGTCTCATCGTTGCTTGGAGTGCGGGAACCCCTACTGCGAGTGGAAATGCCCCGTTCATAACCTCATCCCCAACTGGCTCAAGTTGCTGTCAGAGGGGCGACTATTCGAGGCGGCTGAACTAAGCCATCTAACCAATACGCTCCCAGAGGTTTGCGGGCGTGTTTGTCCACAGGATCGCTTGTGCGAGGGTGCCTGCACACTGCACGACGGTTTTGGCGCGGTCACTATTGGTAACGCCGAGAAATACATCACTGATACTGCTTTCGCCATGGGTTGGCGACCTGATTTGAGTGACGTGATCCCGACCGGTAAGCGTGTTGCTATCGTGGGTGCGGGTCCTGCGGGTCTGGGGTGTGCGGATATTCTGGCGAGAAACGGTGTAAAGCCTGTTGTCTTCGATCGCTACCCTGAAATTGGTGGCTTACTGACCTTTGGTATCCCCCAGTTCAAGTTAGAAAAGCAGGTTATGGAGCGACGCCGAGAAGTCTTCGAAGGCATGGGTATTGAGTTCCGCTTGAACACTGAAATTGGTGTAGATATCGATGCAGATGATCTCTTAGAAGAGTTCGATGCGGTATTCCTCGGTATGGGCACCTACAAAGCGATGCAGGGTGGATTTGTAGGCGAGGACCTTCCCGGAGTTCACAAAGCGCTTGATTACTTGATCGGAAACGTCAATGAAAAGATGGGGTATGCCCAATCGACTGAAAAGTTTATCGATCTTAAAGGTAAGACAGTCGTTGTTTTGGGTGGCGGTGATACGGCCATGGACTGCGTTCGCACAGCTGTTCGCCAGCAGGCGGAGCAGGTGTTCTGTGTGTACCGCCGAGACGAAGAGAACATGCCAGGCTCGCGCCGCGAGGTACAGAACGCGCGCGAAGAGGGCGTTAAATTCCTATTCAACCGGCAGCCTATTAGCGTAGTCGACTATTTCGGCGAAGCGGGCGGTGTAAAGGTCGTTGAGACTCGGTTGGGCGAGCCTGGGCCTGACGGTCGACGACGCCCGGAGCACATCGAGGGGTCAGGGCAGGTCCTAGAGGCTGACGCTGTCATCATGGCGTTCGGTTTCCAACCCAGCCCGACAGAGTGGATGGCGGACATGGAGATCGCGCTAAATGACTGGCAGGGGGTCATTGCTCCGGAGCACCAGATGTTCAAGTTTCAGACATCAAATCCCAAAGTCTTTGCTGGTGGTGATATGGTACGCGGTTCTGACCTTGTGGTTACCGCCATTTGGGAAGGAAGGCAGGCCGCAGAGGGCATCTTGGATTACCTAGCGGTCTAAACACAAAAAGATCAGAGTGAGTTGCACACAGAGGCGGCCGCTCGGGGGATCCTGCCGCTATGGCAACACTGCAGAATGATAGATTTTTGCGGGCACTTATGCGTGAGCCCGTAGACAGAACCCCGCTTTGGATGATGCGCCAAGCGGGACGTTACTTACCAGAATACCGCGCCACACGGGCACAAGCTGGCAGTTTTATGGGACTTTGCACCCAACCTGAGCTGGCCTGCGAGGTCACCATGCAGCCGCTTCGACGCTACGATATGGACGCTGCTATTCTCTTCTCCGACATATTGACCATACCCGATGCGATGGGCCTGGGTCTTTACTTCACTGAAGGCGAGGGACCGCGATTTGAGCGGCCGTTGTCTTCAGAGGCTGATATCGCTGCGCTTGAGCCGAATAAGGCAAGGGATGAGCTTGGCTACGTAATGGACGCGGTGGCGCTCATTCGCAAGGAGCTGAATGGCAAGGTGCCTCTAATTGGTTTCTCCGGATCGCCTTGGACACTGGCCACGTATATGGTGGAGGGTGGATCGTCTAAAGATTTCGCAAAAACCAAGTCGCTCGCCTTTAACAATCCTGCTGCGATGCACCAGTTACTCGATAAGTTAGCCGATGCGGTAGCGGTGTATCTCAAAACGCAGGTAGAGCAGGGAGCACAAGCTCTGCAAATCTTCGATACTTGGGGTGGCTCACTGAGTCACGAGGCCTACCAGGAGTTCTCGCTTCGTTATATGCAAGCGGTGATTGAGCGGCTGCCTCGCGAGGCTGACGGTCGTCGTGTGCCGATCATTGTATTCACCAAGGGTGGTGGACAGTGGTTAGAACAAATTGCAGATTGTGGTGCCGATGCCGTGGGACTCGACTGGACGACCGATATTAATAGTGCAAGAGCACGAGTCGGCGACAAAGTGGCACTGCAAGGCAATATGGATCCTGCCATGCTCAACGCTAATCCTGAGCGAATCCGCAAAGAGGTTGCCAAAATACTCACTGGTTATGGCAATGGCACAGGCCACGTCTTTAATCTTGGCCACGGTATCACCCCCGGGATCGACCCAGAGTGCGTTGGTGCCATGGTTGATGCAGTGATCGAGCTTTCGCCCGCTTACCACTCGTAATCGGTTAGCTCGTGATTCATATTGAGTGCGGGGAGATCTGAATCAGGTCTCCCCACTACCTTGGCGGGCACGCCTGCAACGGTCGTATGTGCTGGCACGTCTTTGAGTACCACGCTGCCGGCTCCGACTTTGGCGCCCTCGCCAACGTAGATATTGCCTAAGATCTTAGCGCCCGCGCTGATCAGCACACCGTCACCTATTTTTGGGTGTCGGTCTCCGTGTTCTTTGCCGGTTCCGCCGAGTGTGACGCTCTGAAGTATGGATACCTTATTACCAACGACGGCGGTCTCGCCCACCACCAGGCCTGTGGCGTGATCGAGCATAATTCCGCTGCCGAACTGGGCTGCAGGATGAATATCAACACCAAACTTCATCGAGGCTCGGCTCTGCATTAGGAGTGCCAGCGACTTTCGATTTTGATACCACAGCCAATGCGCAACTCGATGGAGTTGGAGTGCGTGGAAGCCTTTGAAGAACAAGAGTGGTAGGTGGAGTGACTCGCAGGCTGAGTCTCGCTCGACAACCGCCAGCAGATCAGCACGCATGGCGCCTCGAATATCGTCATTAGTGGTGAATGCCTCGGATATCACATTGCAGAGCACGCGCGCTGGCACGGTTGCACAATCGACTTGGTGACCTAGCTGGGAACTCAGCGCACTCTCTAGACTCGAGTGACTCAAAATCGATGCGCTTAAAAAGTCCGCCATCATTGGCTCTTTACGCACGAGCTCTTCGACTTCACCACATATTTGTAGCCAAACTGGATCCTGCGCGTGTTCTTCTTTTGTATTGGGCAGTGCTTGAAGTGCCATTTTGCTCTCCGTCAGCTTATCAGCAACAGTACCTTAGTCATGTGGATCTTCTCCAGCACCTTCGACCACAATCGCCTCGCATTGCCACAGATTTTCATTATTCGCGCTGTACTTTCGCTCAAAAAGAGTGAGCGGATCAGTTGGTTTTATCTCGGTGATTTCGCTCCGATAATCAAGGAGCGTCATGCTTACTGCAAACTCCTGTACGTAAGTAAGCCAGTTGCTCCGAAGTGTCACTGTGCCGCCTAGGGCTTTTAATAGAGGGAATGCTGGGTGCCCGTGGATACGTCGTTTTAAGTGCAACTTTTTTGGCCACGGATTGGGGTACAGCAGATAGTGTCTATGGCAGCGTATACCCGCCTGAGCCAATACCGCCCAGGTGTGTTCGCAACTCGCTCTAATCAGATGATAGTTGTCGGTATTACCCGGTACATGCTTTGTGATTCTATCGTGTGACTTGTCGATGCCTATCACTAGCGCCTCGGGATATAACGCTGCGAGCTTCGCGGTACTCATTCCGGTCCCGCAAAACGAGTCCAAGATAAGAGGACCAGTATGTGCATTTGCCAGAGAGATAAGCTTTTCGGCGGCGAGGAATGTGTGTTCAGGGATGGGTTCTTGCCAAGTGCTCTGCAGGTGCTTTTTAACGGTGATTAGAAGATCTTCGTGGGTACCACTCTGATTGGAGTGAACACTCGATATGGGTTCATCCTTCATTTTTTGCGTCACCACAGTCTGTAATCGTCATACCAATTGATGTCGCTCCACGGTGCTGACATGATGGCCGCAGATTTTCCGGGGTAAGGACCATCATGAGGCGAGATTTGCGGCCGTTTTGGGTCAAGCGTCTATACCTTCGTATTCGAGCGTTGTGGATATGGTGGTTCTTAGCGCCGAGGTGTGAGGCCCTTGGTCCGCACGCTACCATCATGTCTCCTTGGTTCGTCATCATATCAGGCCCCAATATACGAATTGGACATTCGTTTACGGCGATTGGTGAGATGCACCATCCGGTACAGATTGGTGTGTGGGGCCGTAACTTCGGTGAAGGCCGTGTTGAAATTGGCGATGCCTGTTTGATGAGCCCCGGGGCGCGGATCTCCGCGAGCGACGAGATTGTGCTCGGCAACGGCTGCATGATGGCTCATGGAAGCTATATCACAGACTCCGACTGGCACGGGCTTTACGATCGGGTGAATCGCGATGAGACGCCAAAACCCGTTCGGCTCGGTGACAACGTTTGGCTGGGCGATCGCTCTACTGTTCTTAAGGGCGTCACGATCGGTGATAACAGCATCGTGGCGGCCAGTTCGGTGGTTACTAAGGACGTGCCAGCGAATGTCATCGTCGCAGGCAACCCAGCCGTCATTGTGCGTGAGCTCGACGAGTCGAGGGAGAGGTACACCCGCGAAGACATGTTTCGTGATCCCGCCGAAACCATGGCGTACTTTCGCTCGCTAGATGAAACCCTTCTGGCAGAAAATACGACCTGGCGGTGGCTGAAGAGTGCTATTTTCCCCCGATTTCGTCGAGAGCAATAGATGGGGTTTTCGCGAGCGCGACAGTGAATCCACTAATCGACCGCGCACCAGCGCCTCTCAATGTGATCGCAGCGGCATTCAGGGTTGAGCCACTCGTGATCACGTCGTCGAGAAGAAGAATCTTTTTTTCGAACACACTCTCCGTCGCTCGGAAATAATCCGAGTCGATGTGCCGTTCATTGAGGCGTTTCAAGTGCTGGTAGGGCATCCTTCTCGTGGCCTTGAGTGTTGATAGCGGTTTGTCGATCACACCCTTCTTAGCCAACGCATTCGCTAGCAGCCAGACTGGATCGAAGCCTCTAGTGAGTCGCCGCTGCCAATGACTCGGAATAACTGTGACGAGATTGTGATCAGGCATCGAGAGTTTACCCCTCGCAGTAAGTTCAGCAACAAGTTCAGCAATGTAGTCGGTGAGTTCTATCATCCCTTGATATTTCCAGCGGGTGATGAGGTCAGGTATTGCGTCTTGATAGTTGAAGGCCGAGATCACCGTGTCGAGCGCGCCTAAGTTTTTACTTTGGTGTTGTTGTTCGTTTTGTCTCGCGAGCGTTCTTTGAGCTAACCCTGATGGCTGATTCGGACCAACACTGCTGACGCTCAGATCTCCAACGACACCCTCTCGTTCGGCAGATGCGATAGATATCTTGCAGGCTGAACACAACCTGTTAGGCAGACGATGATTCTCGTCGCACAACGCGCAGCGCGGTGGTAGAACGGTTGTCAGTATTAAATGTAGATACGAGCGTGCACGAACCACGGTCATGATCAGATAATCATTGAGGGTGTTCTAGCTCACTGTCTCAAGTTCGTAGGACTGAGTAATGCTCACTGGCGCCTATTGATGATCGATGACCTGTTAAACTGTCGCCAAGGTTCTGACTCTCCGTCTCGACTGCACGTTTGGGATCTCAGTGCCATAAGGCATTCGGTTTCAAAAGTGTTAACGCTAGCAACAGCTCCGTAAATTGGATACAAAAATGAACGACGAAGTAGGAAAGGACATAGATAAGAATGAGCCGGTTTTATCGCCTGAAGACCAGGCGCGAGTCCATCACTTTGTTTCGACAGGTGTGAACTCCACCGACAAAAAGCCGTTTCGACCTATTCTGCTAGTCGTCCTTTTGATCTCGGTAGTCACAGGCTTCTCTCTTCTGAGTCAATTGCTTGCGCGAACGGCTGGTGTGTATTGATCACGCGTTACTAACGATAACAGGCTATGTGCCCCAGGGCAGGGCAGGCCGTCATAACGAGAGTGAGCCTTGTGTTCTAAAATTCCGCGATTGGATGACTGAAGTAAAAACCGCAATATCGTCCAAGAATGCCAAAACTATTGGGTTGTCTTGTTACTCTTATGGCTCGCAGCAAGTCGAACATCGTCGCCTTCCTGCATGTCTTTTCGCCAGGGTGCTCCGAGGCATTTTTCCCGGTTGGGGCACTGTTCGGTACAACCTCGGCAGGGGAGTGGGCGGGGTTGGCTGTTCTGATTGCTCATGGGGAGTTTGCTCAACAGATTGGGGGCGAGGCTCAGTCTCGGCGAGCCAGTATAGCTTGGGAAGAATTTGCAGGCGCCATGCGTTGCATTTTTGCCCCAATTCGCCATCCTGCAACTGCACCTCCTGTCGCTGGCGCCCATTGTTGTCCATATCCAAAAATGGCTTCTTACCCTATTGCTTGAGCACCCGACTGCCCATATTCATTGCTCATAGCTAATGGGTCATAGCGAAAAGGGGTGAAGCGGCGTTTCTTTTGGCAGGTATAGAGGGTGCTTGGGTGCTCCTAATTTTGTTTGGCCGAGACAGTGCCATTCATCACGCGACTTCATCATAAGGGTATCTCTGCGTATGCCCTTACTATAAGTGCGGGCGCCGTGATTCCCCCACATTGCGATTGCGATAGGCGCGTGGTTAATAATTCTTGCAAGCCACAAATCATTATCGGGCCCCACCGGGTCATCGCTTGTTGCGAGTGCCTGAGGATATCGACATCTGCGCGCGTACAAATTAACTAAAGATATGCCGGCGAATCCCCAAGAGCGCGCAAAGTGCATGCACTTTCGGACGGTTGCGTCATTCCTAGAGCTATCAGCCGTTGAGGGGTTGAGGCCGACGAAAACGCAACCCTCGCCATCCGCCCAGCGGCGGCTGAGAAAATATCTGTAGCGGCCGCAGTCAGAGAAGATGGCGCTCGATTCCATTTGGGTTTGCACGTTTAGGGTGTGTCGCTCAAGCCGCTTGCGGCGGCTAGCTTTGCCTTGATGAAGTCTGAATGCGGTACATACAACAGCTCGGAAACTTTGCGAATTGCGGCCTCTTCGTACTTATCGATGACACCATCGGCGTAAGCAATATTCCATAGCTGCTCGATGAGAATACACCGTTCGACTAAACTCATTTCAGTACAGGCAAGTCGGGTAAATTCGTATAGCCCCGCGGAGTTGGCCTTGTCATTACGAGCAGACGCTAGCAAGTCTTCTGAGGTGTGCGAATCCTCGTCAAGGTGTTCCGCCAATCCCGCTAACAGCGTGCGTGTCTCCTCCTCGGTTTCTTCGAAGTCACTTTGAGCCACTTCCAACATGAGGACTGCTATGGCTCGACTGAGATCCGTTGAGTTCGCGTCCTCATTTGGGGCTTGGGGGACGAGTCGTGTAAGCCATTTAAGAGCCATGCGCCTTCCTTGAGTTGTCGAAGTCAGTAAATTCTATATTCTGTTGCGTAGCGTTTTTATCTTAGCAGGGCGGGAGTCACAGACGTTATTGAAGACAAACACCACCTATGAATTTCTTTAAGCACTTACCATCCAATGTGGTCTTTTTGCTGCCAGTCCTTTCTCTGGTGGTTGGACTTATCTCGGTGGACGCTGCTAATGACAGAGCGCAGGCACTTTTTGAGGCGCGCTTTCAGGGACGTTTAGAGGCAGACGCGTCGCTCAGGTTAATGATCCGTAACCTTGCCGTTGAAACCGCGATTCAGGACTTTGATGAGCTGATCTCAGTCATGAGTGCGCGGTCTTTCGCAGGTGTCGATATCCTCGATGACGCCATTACGGATACCTTGGTCAACTCCTACGGCGATCGACTGTCGTCGCAGTATTTTCATCTCATTGTTGGCTCTGTGACAGAGGGGGGCGATGTGTACGTAAAGTATGCCTTTCCCCGTCGCGAGCTGGTGGGTCGAGAAATATCGCGCCATCCGATGCTCGCGGGCTTTGATGTCGGGTTGACACCCCCCTTCACCGATCAAATTTCCTATCGGGCCTCGAGAGATAACGACTTGTCTTACACCTCAGAGGGCGGACTCGCTATTAGACGAATGCTTCTGGCTATTCCCAATCTTGATGAACGGTTGGTTTTGATGGTTAAGGTAAATGGTGTTGATATTCAGCGGGCTACCGACGCATTTTTGCGTGAACTTGGGCCTATCCCAAAACTGAGGTCACGTCACGTTGAGCCTGGGTCAAATAACTGCATGATGCTGTATTTGGCAGGTGTGGGTGAGCAACCGTGCCCCTCTGGCGGTTTGGATTTATCCGGTTCCGTGGTTTCTGAGAAGTTCGGAACTGTGATTTACGTGTCGCCAACCGAAGATTACATTCGGGAGTTCGAGGGAGGGCGGCCGCCCTTCGCCTACATGGAGCTCCTAGTTACGCTTGTTGCTAGTGCACTTGCTTGGGCAATCGCTGTATTTTTCAGGCGCCGTTTACGTGAGTCAGAGCGTGAGTTGCAAGCTTACCGTTGGTCGCTCGACAGTAAGGACGAGCTCGCAACAGCCTTGCACACCATGGTCATAGATAACCTTGGTCAGGTGAGCGCTCTCGCCAGACGCGTTAAGGGCGCTGATGGCATCGATACGGAAGAGCGCCGGTATCTCAATATTGCATTGTCTGAGATTGGTCAGCTTCGGTTGAGTCTTGATTCACGGATCATGGCGGAAGCCGATGGACGGGAGAATCTGCAGGCGCGAACGCGGAAGGGCGATATTGACACGAAAGCGCTCTGTCGCAGCATCCGACGTGAGCTGGCTCGAGTCGCTGATGAAGAAGATATGGAATGTCGTTTGTTGGCTGATGATGAATTGCCTGAGACTCTTCCCGGCTCTCAATATTGGGTCGAGTCGGCAATGCTGGCTCTGATTAATGCGTCACAAAGCTTTACCGACGAGGGGTTTATCGAGCTCTCGATTTGGGTGGAAACATCCATGCAAGGGCAGCCGGAGCTTCAGGTGCGATGCCGTGATACCGGAATCAGCTGGTCTGCCGAGGACAGTGGCGATCACGCAGCCGTTGTGGCGCTAAGTAACATTCTCTCTGGGCTGGGTGCTCAACTGACTCGTAAGCCGCTTCAATCGGGCGCAGGCCAAGAGCACTTCATTCGATTTATCCGCGCCTAATTTTCATTTTGAGACTCGCTTCGCAATTTAAAATGCAAATAAAAAGAGGCTCTGCAACTATCACTTGTTAGATTGAAGGCTCAAGAGAGTGAGAGAGCAAGGTCCTGTCATGTTCAAGTCTAACGGTAGAAAG
>JAYOAN010000003.1:0-1610 GCA_038104285.1 Halieaceae bacterium | reverse complement strand
CGGAAAGACGCTAACGTATTCGAGCGTTGGTGCCGCGAGCAGGGACTCTTGATAGAAATTAATGACGCTGATTATGCGGAGCCAAAATTGGCTGTTGTTAGCTGACTGCTATAATGGGGGCAGTAAAACGGTGCCCTTCTCCGTAGTGTGTGGTGATGGGATCAACCGCACTGACGTTGGCAACAATTTTTTGGCGAAGCCGTTTAATGACGGCATCCAGTGCACGATTAGCCGATGAGTCAAAGCGCCCGTAAAGGGCGCGGGTGAGCGCTTCTCTGTTTGTTGGCTCGTTCGATGAATCAGCCAAGGCCAAGCATACTTTTACCTCATTACGCGTTAACGCAACCACTTGGCCACTTGGTGACACAAGTTCACGTTGCAGCGCTTTTACCTGCCATGGCACATTTCCATTCGTTGCTTTTGACGGGAAACTGACCACAGATGCTTTCTTGTTAACTGGCATCTGCATAGGCGTTGACATTGCCGAGATTGCCGCGACAATTTCTGCGGTTCCGTCGGGTTCTCGAAGGAGAAGAGAAATTCCCGCTTGGTAAAGGCTCAAGCGACTTTCTGCATCATCGAGTTTCCCAAAAAGCACGACATTTTTTGCCCGATTTTCTGCAAGGTATTTGGCAAGTACCTGGCCGGGTTGGTCGACGAGGTGCTGATCTATCAGGCAAATGGAAAAGCGCTCTGGTGACGTCCACGCCGAGTAGCAATCACGTGCAAGTGCCGCGCGAACCGTCTTATATCCGAGAATATGTAGCGAGTCCGTTAGCTGTTTTGCAAGGAAGTTATCAGATACCACGAGTAGTGCGCTTGGCTTGTTTGCAAACTGACTCATGGTGATGTCCTCAATATGTTTTCCATGACGGCTGCGACCCAGAGTAGCGTCTTAAACGTCACAAAGGTAGCCACTTTGACTCCTTTATGACGCTTTCCCGACTAAGGCTCTATTGCAATGATCCAATAAAGAACATGGATAAGAGGCACACTAACGCTTTCTTAGGCGTTGCGTGGCATGCCGATCAGCGTCCCAATTTATCAAGCAAGCTGTAAAACAGCATGCCGGCCACGAGGCTCGGGCGGCGCAGTAAGGGTCCACCAGGGAACGAGATTGTCTTAAGGCCCGCCATGAGGTCAAAATCTTCACAGCTGTCTAGAATCGCTCGAGCCATTAGTTTTCCGGCCATAGTGGCGGTGGGTACGCCGTGACCGGAAAAACCCTGCGCGTAACAAACGACACCTTGTTTGATGCCCATGTCCGGCATGCGATTACGGGTTATCGCAAGCGTTCCGCCCCACCCAAAGTCCAGTCGCGTGTCAGCAAGCTCTGGATAGACGCCCAGAAGATGGGGTCGAACAAAGCCGGTGATGGATGAGGGGAATTTGTCGCTGTAAGTTTCACCGCCACCAAAAATGAGTCTGCGATCTTCACTGAGTTTCCAATAGTTAATGACAAATAGACTGTCCGAGAGAGACGCATTCAGTGGGTTAATTTGCCGCGCCATCTCCTCACTGAGCGGCTCGGTCGCCACGATGAAGTTATTAATCGGCATGATGTTGCTTGCGATTGGCGAGTAAAGCTTTTCGAGATAGCCATTGCAGGC
>JAYOAN010000077.1:0-7536 GCA_038104285.1 Halieaceae bacterium | reverse complement strand
AGGGACTTATGTTTGGTTACGCCGCTAACGAAACCGAAACATTAATGCCCGCACCGATATTTTATTCCCACCGCTTGGTTGAGCGACAAGCCGAACTCCGCCGATCTGGCCAAGCTGACTTCTTACGACCCGACGCCAAAAGCCAGATTTCCCTGCGATACGATGACAACGGCAACCCACTCGCAGTTGATGCGGTTGTTCTCTCGACCCAGCACTCGCCTGATATCGATCAAGCCACGCTGAGAGACTTTGTGAAGCGCGAGATCATCGAAGCTGTTCTTCCGGCTGAGTGGCTAACACCCGACACGCAATACCACATCAACCCCACCGGACAATTCATTATCGGTGGCCCGATGGGTGATTGCGGCCTCACTGGCCGAAAGATCATCGTAGATACCTACGGTGGTATGGCACGCCACGGTGGCGGTGCTTTTTCGGGTAAAGACCCATCTAAGGTCGACCGTTCAGCGGCCTACGCAGGACGCTATGTCGCTAAAAATATTGTCGCAGCTGGGCTCGCAAGCCGCTGTGAAATTCAGATTTCCTACGCAATCGGCGTAGCAGAACCTACCTCAATCTCGATCGATACCTTTGGAACAGCCAAGGTTTCCGAGGCTCGAATTGTAGAGCTTGTAAGAGAGCACTTTGATCTCCGCCCCAAAGGCCTTATCAATATGCTCAATCTCAAGCGACCCATTTACCAACCCACGGCAGCTTACGGTCACTTTGGCCGTGAGCAAGCAGACTTTACATGGGAACAAACCGATAAAGCCGATGCGCTACGCGCTGCGGCGGGACTTTAAGTTAATTAGACACCAGGAGCTGTCATGACAACCGCCATCGACTCAGCAACATTTTCAGACTACAAAGTAGCGGATATCACTCTCGCAGAGTGGGGCCGCCGCGAGCTCGCTATCGCGGAAACCGAGATGCCCGCGTTAATGACGCTGCGCGAACGTTATCGCGATGAGCAACCACTGGCAGGTGCCAAAATTCTTGGTTGCATCCACATGACCATCCAAACCGGTGTTCTGATCGAAACCTTGGTTGATCTGGGTGCTGAGGTGCGCTGGTCAAGCTGCAACATTTTCTCTACACAGGACCACGCAGCGGCGGCGATTGCAGCGCGAGGCATTCCGGTCTTTGCTTGGAAAGGTGAGACAGAGCCTGAGTACGAGTGGTGTATCGAGCAGACCATCTTGCAAGACGGTAAGCCCTGGGATGCCAATATGATCTTGGATGACGGTGGCGATCTCACGTCAATGCTCCACGAAAAGTACCCTGAAATGCTCGAGCGCATCCACGGCATTACCGAAGAGACGACGACAGGTGTCCATCGCCTGTACGAAATGCTGGAAGAAGGCTCGCTAAAAGTACCGGCGATCAACGTGAATGATGCAGTAACTAAGTCAAAGAACGACAACAAGTACGGTTGCCGTCATAGCCTGAACGATGCGATCAAGCGTGGACTCGATCACTTGTTGGCAGGTAAACGCGCCCTGGTCCTTGGCTACGGTGACGTGGGTAAGGGCTCTGCTCAATCGCTCCGTCAGGAAGGCATGATTGTTCGCGTCACTGAATGCGATCCGATTTGTGCCATGCAAGCCTGTATGGACGGCTACGAAGTTGTATCCCCGTTCATCGACGGTGTAAACGATGGTACAGACGCGTCAATCAACACTGACTTACTCGGTCAAACCGATCTGCTTTGTTCTGCAACCGGTAACGTTGACGTGTGTAACGCAGCGATGCTCCGTGCACTCAAACCAGGCGCTGTCGTCTGTAATATCGGGCACTTCGATAATGAGATCGATACTGCTTACATGCGTGAAAATTGGGAGTGGGAAGAAGTTAAGCCACAGGTGCATAAGGTGTACCGCGACCGAGACACCAACGACCACCTCCTGCTCCTCGCCGAGGGCCGTCTGGTTAATCTCGGAAATGCGACAGGCCACCCCTCTCGCATTATGGATGGTTCGTTCGCAAACCAAGTCCTCGCGCAGATTCACGTATACGCGAAGCGCTTTGCGGACCTGCCTGCGGATGAGAAGGCAGCCGCTATCACAGTTGAAGTCTTGCCAAAGCACCTCGACGAGCAAGTCGCAGCGCTTATGGTTGAAGGTTTTGGCGGTGTCATGACCAAGCTCACCCAACAACAAGGTGATTACATTGGCGTCGGCGTCGACGGGCCCTTCAAGAACGACAGCTACAAGTACTAGATAGGAATCAACTGATACACTGCGCGCTATGCGCAGTTATCGAGTTCATTCACAGTCCGATCTCAAAGTGGGGCAGTCGGCCGTTCTTGACGAGCGGTCGAGCCATCACCTTGCCCGTGTACTCAGAGTCAACATAAACGATGCCGTTACCGTTTTTAACGGCGACGGCTATAACTACACAGCTAAGGTAGCTTCTGTTACCAAGACTCATGTCACAGTAGACCTCTTATCCAAAGAAGATCCGTGCAATGAGTCGCCCCTCGTTACGCATCTAGGCTTAGCCGTCTCAAAAGGCGATCGCTTCGAGTGGGCGATCAAAAAGGCCACCGAGTTAGGTGTCTCGTCAATATCACCCATACTTAGCCAACGGGTCGACGTTCGACTGACGCCCGAGCGCTGGAAAAAGAAGCAGGATCACTGGCAGCAAATTGTTATCAGTGCCGGCGAGCAGAGTGGCCGCGCCATCGTTCCAGAAGTGCATCCTCCGCAACCACTTGGAAGTTGGATTGAGACAGCTGAAGCCGACCAGAAGTTTTGTTTGCACCCCGGCTTGAGCAATGCGCTCCCAAATAGACCGCCAAGCAGCATCGCGCTTCTTGTTGGGCCCGAAGGGGGGTTGAGCGATGAGGAGGTTGCTGTGGCTTCAGATTATGGGTTTCTTGGTCTTAACTTAGGACCTCGGATCTTGCGAACGGAAACCGCTCCACTCGTTGCCTTGTCCGTCGTTGGCGCACAATGGGGTGACTTAAGAGCGATATAAACGCTTGAACCCACCGTGACGGACACTCACACTTACCCATGTTACTCAAGCGGTGAGCACGGAATTATGGGACTTCGAATTGGGGTGTTAATGGACCCCATCTCTGGCATCGATACAAAGAAAGACACGACTTTGGGCCTGCTGAGACAAGCAAGAAAGGCGGGGCATGAGCTTGTTTACCTTGAACAGCAAGACCTTTTCATAAAAGCCGGCGAAACATTTGCCAATCTACGGCCACTCGACGTTTTCGAGAGCGACGCTGACTGGTATTCATTGAGTGACAGCTACACGGCATCGCTATCATCGGTGGACGTCGTTCTAATGCGGAAAGACCCGCCCTTTGATATGGAGTTTTTCTATACCACTCAGCTACTTGAAGATGCTGAGCGCAGAGGCACGCTTATTGTCAATCGTTGCGAGAGCTTAAGGAACTGCAATGAGAAGTTATTTGCTACCCAATTTCCTCAGTGCTGTCCGCCGCTTTTAGTATCGCGCGACCAGAATGCACTCAAGCAATTCCACAGCGAGTACGGTGACGTCATCTACAAACCGCTTGATGGCATGGGTGGTCAGTCCATTTTTAGAGTCAGCGAGAATGACCCAAACCTGAACGTAATCCTTGAAACGCTGACCCGAAACGGCGGTGAAACCATTATGGCGCAACGCTACCTCCCTGAAATAAAGGCGGGTGATAAGCGCATTCTGATGGTGAATGGTGAAGCGGTACCCTTTTGTTTGGCGCGACTTCCCATGGCGGGTGAGAATCGAGGGAACCTAGCAGCAGGTGGCTCGGGTGTTGTACAACCATTATCAGAGCGCGATCAGTGGATTGCAGCGGAGGTAGGCCCCACATTACGCGAGAAGGGCCTTTTGTTTGTCGGTCTTGACGTAATTGGCGACTACCTCACAGAGATTAATGTCACGAGCCCAACCTGCATGCGCGAAATTGATCGTGCTGAGAACACCCAGATTGCCGAGAAAGTAATCGCTGCTATCGAACTTGCGTTGGTGGAGCACCGTGCAGGCTGAGTATGATGTGTCGGGGGGCATGCCTACAGCAACGGGCGTGTCCATTGCCATGCATATTATCTTTGCGTTACTGATCTCGCTCTCTGTTGCCTCCTCAGTGGATACATACAAGTCCAAGGCGGTCACGGTTGTACTGACACCTAGCAAACAGGCACCGACTGACGCCTCACATTTGGCGAGTCAAAACCAAATCGCGAGCATGGGAGAAATACAGTCACCCCTTAGCGAGCCATCTGCGACAACCCAACTGGCGATCATGCAAGCACTCGCAGCCAATAACACTGACCCCGGTGATCTGGCGGCAGAAGTGCAGAAGCTTAAGAACGAGCTGAACCAAATTCAAGAAACAAAAGCTCAGAGTACCCGTCTTGGCAGTGTCGCTGCACGAAGAGCGCTTGATGCCAGTTATCTCCAGCGTTGGGTTAATCGCGTTCAGAAATTCGGCAACGCCGCTCTTGCTAATGTCGGTAGTGCTAGGGGGGATGTCCGCTTACTAGTCGTAGTCGATAAATTGGGGATCCTCTTGGACGTCACTGTTCTCGAATCCTCAGGCTTTCCTCACTTGGATCGTGCAGCGATAAAAACGGTGCAAGACGCCGCGCCATATCCAGCATTTCCTCCCGCCTTGAGTGCACAAGTCGATAAACTAGAGATTGTGAGGACCTGGCAATTCAGACCTTAAAGGCGGAGCCTGATAGTGGAAAATCGGGTAGCGACTGGATGCTTTAAAAGGAAGGGTATGAAGCCCGACTGAGGCAAGTACGCCACCACAACGAGTGCAACACTAGAGGCCCCATGACAGAGGGTCATACCAGAGACTAAGTAAACATTATCCAATGCGACTAACGTCATGAAAGTACAGCGCACAACCGATAGCTTAAGAGGTCATTTTCTCATTGCGACGCCCGCAATTGAATCGGGCTTTTTCAAGCAAACGGTGACTTATATTTGCGAACATGGCGAGCCTGGCGCAATGGGGATCGTTATCAATAAACCGCTCGACCTTCAGCTTGCGGATATTTTCGAACACCTCAACATTCAGCCGCTCCTGAGTCACGACGAGGTGCCTGTTATGGCGGGAGGACCGGTGAAAGTCGATCGTGGGTTTGTGCTGCATTCACCCGATAGAACCTTTGATGCCACATTAAAAGTCAACTCTGATGTATGGCTGACCACATCGAAAGATGTACTAGCCGACATCGCCGCAGGATTAGGGCCCGAGAAACATTTAGTTGCCCTCGGATATGCCGGATGGTCTGCTGGACAGCTGGAGCAGGAAATCGCAGAAAACAGCTGGCTGTCCGTGACGGCAAACGAACAAGTGCTGTTTGAGACAGCTATCAAGCAAAAGTTCGAAGCCGCAGGTAGTCTTCTAGGCATCGATATCAGGCTGCTCACGCAGCACGCGGGTCACAGCTAAATGTCTAATGTGTCGTCTTACATTTGCTTTGATTACGGCCTGAAAAACATTGGCGTTGCACTCGGCAACACCCTTACAAAAGAAGCAAGACCGATCACTATTCTACCTGCGGTCAACGGAAAACCTCGCTGGAACATGATAGAAGCCCTAATCGATGAATGGCAGCCAAAGGCGATTATCGTCGGTAACCCAATTGACGAAGACGGTGGACCCACTGAACTCTCTGCTAAAGCGGCGAAATTTGCCCGTCAAGTAGGGGGGAGGCTGGGTCTTGAAACGACGCTTTACGATGAGCGGTTTAGTTCTAAAGAAGCAAAATCACGAGCAAAGGAATCAGGCCATAAAGGTGACTTTGTGAAGCATCCGATCGACGATCTGGCCGCCGCTATAATTCTAGAGAGCTGGCTAAATCGCGAAAGCTGAAGATCCTGCCACCATTTATCAACGGATGTGCCAGTGGTTGCCTCGACATCGAACGCTTGGCGACCACTTGTTCGGCCAACGGGTGAATCAAGTTTGATCGCTAACCTTACGTTACTTTCAGACTCCGCCGCCTTGAGCGCTCGCTCGGCACTGATCACGCTCTGTTTAAATAAGGCAATAATGGCTTGATCAATGCTTTGCATCCCATATTCAGCGGATCGCTTGATGAGCTTGGTGATCTTTTCGACGTATCCTGCGCGAATATACTCTTGCATCAGAAGCGTGGCTAACATCAGTTCAATAGCGTAGTTTGCGTCATTGGTGCTGACATAACCTTCAAACTGACGCGCGGGAATGCTTGCTTGAATTAAGGCGCTAATGTCTTCGGTAGTTAAAGCCTCATTACCATGAGCCAGGAGTTCACCGTTGACCTTAAAAATAGGCGCGAACCCCACAGAGGAAAAACATCAGAGGCGTCCTTCTCCTCAACAATTTTCAACAATTCTGTCAGATCCATCCGAACGATCTCACACAATATTATCCGGCTGACGTGCTTTGCTACGAGCTACTGCCACATCGATAAGCCGCTTATCCACTAAGTACTGCAAGCTTTGATCCATCGTCTGCATGCCCACCGACTGACCCGTTTGAATCGCAGAATACATCTGCGCGATTTTATCCTCTCTGATCAAGTTGCGAATAGCGGGGGTGCCCCTCAGGATTTCGAGCGCAGCAACGCGACCACCCTCGTTTCGCTTTAGCAATGTTTGCGATACGACAGCCATCAAGGACTCAGACAGCATTGACCTTACCATTCCCTTTTCCTCAGCCGGGAATACATCAATGATCCGATCAATTGTCTTCGCGGCTGACGTTGTATGGAGCGTTCCAAATACCAAATGACCAGTCTCTGCCGCAGTTAAGGCAAGCCTGATGGTCTCAATATCGCGCATCTCGCCAACCATGATGATGTCAGGGTCCTCCCGCAAGGCTGACCGAAGTGCAGTGGTAAAGCTGTTTGTGTCACGATTGACCTCGCGCTGATTCACCAAGCATTTTTTACTTTCATGGACAAATTCGATCGGATCTTCAATGGTCAGGATATGATCGAACCGCGTCTCGTTGATAAAATCGATCATGCCCGCAAGCGTTGTGGACTTGCCCGAGCCCGTGGGCCCTGTCACCAAAACAAGGCCTCGCGGCATCATCGCGAATTCTTTGAGAACATCGGGCATACCGAGGTCCGCAAGCGAAAGTATCGTTGAGGGAATGGTTCGAAAGACCGCGCCTGCGCCCCGGTTTTGATTAAAGGCATTGACCCTGAAGCGCGCGATCCCGGGCACCTCAAACGAGAAATCAGTTTCTAGCTGGTCTTCATAATCCCGACGCTGCTGGGCGTTCATAATGTCATAGATCAGGCTCTGCACCTGCGCATGATCCATAGGCGGCACATCGATTCTGCGAATATCGCCATCGACACGAATCATCGGTGGCAGTCCGGCAGAGAGATGGAGGTCTGACCCATTCTGCTGCACAGTAAATGCCAACAATTCGGTAATGTCCATGAAACTCACCCTTTGCATAAGTACCGGACGGATGCTATCGCGCGTACCATACCGGCATGAACCAACCTGACCTACATCAAAACATATCTCGGATCAGAAACCGACTCTCAAAAGCGATAG
>JAYOAN010000002.1:28604-36939 GCA_038104285.1 Halieaceae bacterium | reverse complement strand
AGGCTTGAGCTCCCGTGGCTCGCCGCACCGCGTCACCACTAATATGACAAAGCGCTGCGGCGAGTGCGTCGCTCGCGTCCTCACCGGGTGTCGCAGGGAGTCGCAGTAAGCGCGTCACCATGTGTTGCACCTGCTCTTTGGTCGCCCCGCCGGTACCGACAACCGCCTGCTTAATCTGCCGCGTTGCGTACTCGTGCACCTCAAGATCGCGGCTAGCACAGATCACCATAGCCGCACCTCGGGCCTGCCCTAGCTTCAAAGCGGACCCTGCGCTCTTATTCATAAAGACTTCTTCGATTACAGCTAGCGTCGGTGAGAATTCGTCAATGATTTCGTGCAGCGATTCAGCCAACACTTTCAAACGAATGGCGAGCGGTTCTTCAACAGGTAACTTTATTACACCGCTACTAACGTAACGATTCCCTGTTTCCGTCGCGTCTACAAGACCAAATCCCGTTTTACGTGATCCGGGATCGATACCAAGAATGACTGTCACCGATGACCTCCGCTCATAGCCCGATTGTGCGGCAAACGAGCATTGGAGTCATGTCAGGGCGACAATTACTTTTCTGGGGTGCGCAAACGAATGCTGAGTTCGCGAAGCTGCTGCTCTGATACTTCTCCCGGCGCATCCGTCATCACGCACTGCGCTGACTGCGTTTTGGGGAAAGCAATCACATCGCGGATAGATTGACCATCCACCATGAGCATAACGAGACGATCGAGACCAAAGGCAAGTCCACCGTGAGGCGGCGCACCGTGCTTGAGTGCCGCGAGCAAGAACCCAAACTTCGCGTCAGCTTCCTCCGCAGAGATACCCAACACATCAAAGACGGCTTTTTGCATATCTTGACGGTGAATACGAATAGAACCACCACCGATCTCGCTACCATTAAGCACCATGTCGTAGGCACGCGAGAGCGCTTTTTCAGGCGCAGCAGCCAGCGCATCAACGTCGCAGGACGGCGCAGTGAAGGGGTGATGGATTGCGGTTAGACCGCCGTCACCCGTCTCTTCAAACATGGGGAAATCAACAACCCAAAGCGGTGCCCAACCTTCGCCGATCAAGCCCATCATTTCAGCCACTTTTAGTCGAAGCGCACCTAAGGCGTCGTTAACGATTTGGCGCTTGTCGGCACCGAAGAAGACGATATCGCCGTCCTCCAATGCGAGGCGTTCGACTAGCTGGCTAACCGTAGCCTCAGGCATGAACTTTAAAATTGGCGATTGTAAACCTTCAACGCCCGCCGCTTTGTCATTGACTTTGATCCACGCCAATCCGCGGGCACCATAGTTGCCGACGTATTTTGTGAAATCGTCAATTTCCTTGCGGCTGATCTTTGCGCCACCTGGTACACGAAGCGCCGCGACACGACCCTTTTCATCGTTTGCAGGTCCAGAGAACACCTTGAACTCGACGTCTTTCATTAGGTCGTCGATGGAGACGAGTTCGAGGTCGATGCGAAGATCCGGTTTATCAGATCCAAATCGCTCCATGGCTTCGTGCCAGGTCATCTGAGGAAACTCGCCGAGCTCAACGTCCAAGTGCTGCTTAAACAGCGTTTGCACCATGCCCTCAGTTAGCTTCATCACCTCTGACTCGTCCGTAAACGACAGCTCTATATCGATCTGAGTGAATTCCGGTTGGCGATCAGCGCGCAAGTCCTCATCGCGGAAACATCGAGCGATCTGGTAGTAACGGTCGAATCCAGAGACCATCAACAACTGCTTGAACAGCTGCGGAGACTGCGGAAGCGCAAAGAATTTTGACGCGTTGGTTCGGCTCGGCACCAAATAGTCACGCGCGCCCTCAGGTGTCGCCCGGGTCAGTACGGGCGTCTCGATATCAAGAAAACCAGCTGACTCAAGGTAGGTTCTAATCGTCGAGGTAATTTTCGAGCGGCTTATCAAATTGCGCTGCATCGACTCTCGGCGAAGATCCATGAAGCGGTATCGAAGACGAACGTCCTCACCCACTGTCTGATGTGCGTCCAGAGGAAAGGGAGGCGGAGCTGCTTCGTTGAGAATGACAAGCTCTTTGCCCAAAATTTCGATATGTCCGGTCGCCATCGCTGGATTAATCGTCTCGGCTGAACGATCACGAATGCGACCCGTAATTTGTAAAACGTACTCGCTGCGCACTTTATCTGCGAGCTCAAAGTATTCCTGGGTATCCGGATCAAAAACCACTTGAACAATGCCATCGCGGTCACGCATGTCGAGGAAGATAACCCCGCCATGATCTCTACGCCGGTCTACCCAGCCACAAATGGTGACCGTCTCACCAACAGACACGTCCTTGGTTGCACCGCAATAATGTGTTCGCATGCTCATTCTCTGATTTACTTCCTGGCTTCCTAGTCCGTCGAGCTACTTGCCGCACTGGACGAGCTGGATGATGTACTCGAGCTACCCGAATCGGATCCGCTTGCCGAGTCATTTGCAAGATTCTTTTTAGCGCCCGTTTTAAAATCAGTCTCATACCAACCCGATCCGGAGAGCCTGAACGCAGGCGCTGACACTTTCTTCTTTAAAGACGCCGCGCCGCATTCTGGACAATCGGTCAGCGGGGCATCTGATATTTTTTGCAGTGCCTCATGCGCGTTACCG
The DNA here is from genome assembly GCA_038104285.1 of Halieaceae bacterium. Lineage (GTDB taxonomy): Bacteria > Pseudomonadota > Gammaproteobacteria > Pseudomonadales > Halieaceae > Luminiphilus. The sequence goes on along the minus strand of JAYOAN010000002.1, from coordinate 34,329 downwards.
CAGGCACCACATACGTACTCGTAAATTGGCATGCGAAGGTCTCTAAAAACGAACGAAATTGCTGAGTTCTTAACAGCGCGCGCAAGCCTACACTAATCGGCGGCTTAGGTTAATGGGAATACTGGGACTGTCTCGTATCTAGAGAAAAATACTGCAGTTATTGCCAATAGCGAACGCGTGTCACTAGATCGAGAAATCGACTTTTTACGATCCGGCCTATCGCAACGGCCGAGAACTATAACCAGACGAGGTTTGATACACTCCCCGCCACCGTGACCTCGATGGCTACGGAGACATCTTTAACAAGGTTTACGCAATGCGATTTTCAAGATTCCCAATCTCAACCACCAAAGAAACACCGGCCGATGCCGAGGTCATTAGCCATCAGTTAATGCTTCGTGCGGGGCTCATAAAGCGCATTGCTGCCGGGATTTATACCTGGATGCCCCTTGGTCTCAAAGTAGTGCGCAACGTCGAGCGCGTTGTTCGCGAAGAAATGGAAAACGCCGGTGCGGTTGAGCTATCCATGCCCGTGGTTCAGCCTGCTGAGTTGTGGGAAGAGTCTGGGCGTTGGGAGCAATACGGCCCCGAACTTTGTCGACTTAAGGATCGACATGACCGCGACTTCTGCCTAGGTCCCACGCATGAGGAAGTGATCACCGACCTCGCAAAGACCGAGATCAAAAGCTATAAGCGACTCCCAGTGAACTTCTTTCAAATTCAGACCAAATTCCGAGATGAGATTCGGCCCCGGTTTGGTGTTATGCGTTCACGTGAATTTGTGATGAAAGACGCCTATTCGTTCCACGAGAATCAAGCATCCCTTGAGGAAACTTATTGGCGAATGCACGAAGCCTACTCCACGATCTTCGATCGATTAGGTCTCGACTACCGTCCGGTGGAAGCCGACACCGGGTCAATTGGCGGCAGTCACTCTCACGAATTTCACATGCTTGCCGATTCGGGCGAGGACGACATTGCCTTCTCAACCGAAAGCGATTTTGCGGCGAATGTTGAGCTCGCCGAAGGTTTGATGCCTGATGCAATCGAGGCGAACCCTGCTGCGCTGGAAACCTTTGACACACCGAATGCCAAAACGATCGATGCGCTAGAAAAGCACTACGACGTTCCCGCAGCGAGTTCTATCAAGACATTGTTTGTCGAGGATGCGGAGGGCGGTCTTGTCGCTCTCGTATTGCGCGGTGATCACCAACTCAACGAAATTAAGGCTGAGAAAATTGCTGGCATGAGTCAGCCGCTGCGTATGGCGCAGGAAACAGCCGTAAAAAGTGCGACGGGAGCTTCATTCGGATCGCTCGGCCCCGTCGGTTTAGACACGCGAGTTGTTGTGGATCGCGCAGCGTCAGTGCTCGTCAATTTCGTTTGTGGCGCTAACGAAGACGACAAACACTTTAGGAACGTGAACTGGGGTCGAGATGTGGAAAACTTCGAAGTGGCTGATCTCAGGACTGTTGTAGCAGGCGATCCGAGCCCCTGTGGCGAAGGTGTATTGGAGATTAAACGCGGCATCGAAGTCGGGCATATCTTCCAGCTAGGAACCAAGTATTCAGAGGCGATGAATGCCAATGTGCTTGATCAGAACGGAAAGTCAGTACCGATGACGATGGGCTGCTACGGTATCGGTATTACACGCATCGTAGCCGCTGCCATTGAGCAAAATCACGACGATAACGGCATCATCTGGCCAAGCGCTATGGCGCCTTTCTCGGTTGTGCTTATTCCATTAGGTATGGATAAGTCGGAAACCGTGGCAGCTGCCGCTGAGAAGATGTACTCAGATCTGAAAGCCGCCGGCATCAACGTCGCTATGGATGATCGAAAAGAGCGTCCTGGTGTTAAGTTTGCCGATTGCGAGCTAATGGGTATTCCTCTGCGCGTGACCATCGGCGAGCGATCGCTCACTGAGGGTGTCGTCGAAGTGCAGGGACGGCGAGACAGCGAGGCTACCAATATTGCCGTCGAATCAGCTGTCGCCTTCGTCGCTGAGGCGGTCTCTAAAAGCTAATCACAAGCATCAGAATCGCCTTATGAGCCGGTGACGAAGGTGGCAATCATAGGGTCATTGGTTCACCCGAGCTGATAAAGCTCTCAGTGTGACGCTGTGCCTAAAGGAGGACTCACGTGAACAGTAATGGTTTTCAGCGCTGGAATAGCGATCTGGCAAACGTCATTGCGTACGTAGGCGACTCTATGTTCTTTCAACAGGTGTTTGCAGCCATCGAGGCGCAGGTGCCTGTTGCATACCCGCAAGCCTGGCTCTACCACAAGAATCTTCCCCCGCAGCTGCTCGACCATAAAATCCCAAAAGATGCCTACGGCTCACAGGTCGATGAGTACTTGGAAGGCCCTTATCGTGAGGACCCGTTCTTTAAAATATCGCTTAGTGCGCCGCGTAACAATTGTTATCGCCTTTCGCGGCTGGTCACAGGCGACTTTGAGCAAAGCAGTTACCACCGAGATTATTACGCGAGCACTGGGACCGTTGACGAAGCGATCATCGTGACGCGTCTTGCCGATGGCAGCGTTATCAATATCAGCTTGATGCGACTCGCCAGCCAGGGAGAATTCAGTGGGGAGGAGTACAACTGGCTTTACAGTGTGAGTCAGTGTCTCGCTGAGCTGATTGACTTACACACCCGACGGGAAGAGTTCGTGGAGAATAACCTTTTGCAACCGGGCGTTGATCATCACATTCAGCAGGGTTATGAAAGCTTCGGAACCAGTTATGTCAGCGAACGAGAACAAGAGGTGCTAGAACTTCTCCTTCGGGGATATGGTGCAGACACAAGCGCTGAAAAACTCGATATTTCACTCGAGACGGTGCGGCGTCATCGTAAATCCATCTACAAAAAACTTGATGTAAACAGTCAGGCAGATTTATTCGCGCTGTTCATCAATGTCATTCCTTATGTGGCCAAAGCGAGAGGGGATGATCCGCTTAAAGCCTATATGGGCTGACTCTTACCCAACTTAGTGCCCAGCTAAGGTAGTACCTGCCCCACCTGGGGCATTGCCGAGACAGCGTCCAACCGTCAGTCTTCACGCTGGTCAAAAACGAGCGCAAGCTGTGTACACGACACGACAACTCCTCAACGCTTTCCCCAACATCACGATGGTCGAGGCGCTCATCACAGATTGCAACGGGATCGCCCGCGGAAAGTGGCTGCCTGTTCACAAGCTCGCCTCCATCGAAAACCATGGACTGAAACTTCCCAAGTCTGCATTAGGGCTTGATGTTTGGGGGCGAGACATCCCCGAACTTGCGCACGCAAATGGTGATATCGACGGCTATTGCCACGTAGTTAAAGGGTCTCTTAGACCGCTGCTCACCGAGCGTGGTGTCGATCAGGCGCAGGTTATATTGACCATGTCAGATAAAGACGGCTCAGCGTTCATGGGTGACCCCAGGCAAGTTCTCAATACATTGGTTGGAAGATTCGCTGAAAGGTCTCTCAAGCCATGCATGGCCGTTGAACTGGAGTTCAGCCTATTACCCCGACCTAAAACCAATGACTTAGTCGGCAGCGGGTTGACTAACCAAAACAGCTTAGGCGGCAACCTCTATGCGTTAAGCGAGCTCGATTACCACGCACCTCTGTTAGAGGCACTACGACAAGCGTTCGACACACAGGATCTACCATACGAAGGCATCATCAAAGAATCAGCGCCTAGCCAGTTCGAAATTAACGTTGCGCACAGCGATGATGTAATGCTTTTGGCCGATCAAGTTGTCCGCATGCAGCGGACGATCCGAGCAGTGGCGGCACGGCACGGCTTCATCGCTAGCTTTATGCCAAAGCCCATCGCCGATGAAGCAGGTAACGGTCTCCACGTTCATTGCAGCCTCCTTGAGGAGAACGGCGTAAACGTATTTGATAATGGCGAGGAGAGCGGGTCTGATCTCCTTCAATGCGCGGTAGCCGGCTGCTTGGAATTACTCCCTTCTTCAATGTTGTTATTCGCTCCCAGTTTTAACGCCTACCGTCGCTTTCAGCCAGGCAACCACGCACCGACGGAGGCAACCTGGGGCTACGACAACAGGACGACCGCGCTCAGAATTCCTGAGAGTCCCTTGGCCGCACGCCGGATCGAGCATCGTGTCGCGGGAGCGGACGCCAACCCTTATCTCGTTCTCGCCGCTGTCCTCGCGGGCATCTGGCATGGCATTGAAAATAAGCTTGCGCCGCCGTCGGCCATTGAAGGCAATGCATGGGACCAGAACATCGAAGCGCCCAAACTTGCCACGACAATGGACCAAGCGATCGACGTTTTCCGAAATGAAAAGCAACTAGCGGACTATCTGAGCGAGGAGTTCAAAACCCTCTTTTTGGCTACCAAACAGCAAGAGTGGGATGAGTTTTCCAAGCGCGTTACCGAATTTGAACTGGAAACTTATTTACGAATGTAGTTTGCTTTGCGCCTTCTACATGTAAGGACAAAGCTATGCCAAGCGTATATGACTTCTCAGCCACATTAGCCAACGGCAATGAAACATCATTAGCCGACTTCAAGGGCCAGGTACTACTTGTCGTAAATACCGCATCCAAGTGCGGGTTCACGCCCCAATATGAAGGCCTTGAGAAGCTCTATGCCGAGCACAAGGATGCAGGCTTTTCAGTGCTTGCCTTCCCCTGTAATCAATTCGGCTCACAAGAGCCTGGAAGCACAGAGGAAATCGTTGAGTTTTGTGAGACCCGCTTCAGCACCAGCTTCCCTCTTTTTGAAAAAATCGAAGTGAATGGCGATGGCGCACATCCGCTCTATAAGCATCTCAAGTCTGAGATTAAGGGCATCATGGGGACCGAGCGTATCAAATGGAATTTCACCAAGTTTTTGATCAATCGTGAGGGCGAGGTTGTTGCAAGGTTTGGATCGCAGAAAAAGCCCGCTGATATCGAGAGAGAAATAAAGGCCTTACTCTAACTCCGGACAATGGATGGAGGTCGATTCAGACCTAGCCTCCACAAAAGCGTGAGCGTGCATCGCTGGGATACCTCCTGTTTGCCTGACTTCCAGACAGAGAGGGCCGCGTTGCTTTCCAGCATCAATGCTCGCGCGTTTCCCTGAAACTGATATCCGGCCACCGCTCTTGCATGAGATTCAAGTTCACACGGGTCGGTGCTAAATAAGTGAGATATCCGCCCCCATCTTCCGACAGGTGATCTGAGGCCTTTTTGCGGAATTCTTCTAACTTCCGCGAATCTTCTGCATCCAGCCATCGAGCCGTGTAAATGCTCACCGGCTCGTAGATTGCATCAACCTTGTACTCGTCCTTCAATCGGTGTGCCACGACATCAAACTGTAGCTGACCCACTGCACCGACGATCAAATCGGTGGTGTTGAGTGGTGAGAACACCTGTGTCGACCCCTCCTCCGATAACTGCTGAAGGCCCTTCTGCAAGGCCTTCATCTTCATGGGGTCAGACAGCCGAATTTTGCGGAAAAGTTCAGGCGCAAAGTGCGGAATACCCGTGAATTGAAGCGCCTCGCCCGAGGTGAATGTATCCCCTATTTGAATGGTGCCATGGTTGTGCAGACCGATGATGTCACCCGCCACCGCTGACTCGACCAACTCGCGCTCTCCGGCTTTAAACGAGACCGCATCAGCAATGCGAATATCTTTCTCAATGCGCACATGACGCATCTTCATACCTTTCTCGTAACGACCAGAACAAACTCGCACAAAAGCAATACGATCTCTGTG
>JAYOAN010000002.1:23697-28504 GCA_038104285.1 Halieaceae bacterium | reverse complement strand
CCGCGCTTCATCGGAATCCAGCCCCTGTATTCGCGTATCGGGGGGCAATATATGCCCGTTCCCTTGCTCGAAACAATGAATGGTATCGGTGTAAAGGTTATAAACGCCCTTGAAGAATTTCCCCATCCCAATCGGCCAATTGATGGGGGCCGCCTCAATTTTTAAGACGTCCTCAATTTCATCAAGCAGCTCGATGGCATCGCGAATATCACGATCCAGCTTGTTCACGAAGCCAATGATCGGGGTATCGCGCAATCGACAAACGTTCATCAATTTAATGGTTCGATCTTCCACACCCTTCGCGCCATCAACCACCATGAGCGCTGAGTCGACCGCGGTCAGTGTCCGATACGTATCCTCAGAGAAATCCTCGTGTCCAGGTGTGTCAAGAAGGTTCACCGTTCGCTCTTTGTAGGGGAACTGCATGACCGACGAGGTGACGGAGATACCGCGCTCCTGCTCCATGGCCATCCAGTCAGATGTGGCGTGCGGACCACGCTTTCCCTTAACGGAGCCTGCGACCTGAATAGCGGAGCCAAGCAGCAACAGCTTCTCGGTAATCGTCGTCTTACCCGCATCTGGGTGCGAGATAATGGCGAAAGTTCGCCGCGCGTTAATGGCGTTTGCGGTGTCTGACATGGCTCCTCCGTTGGCGCGTCGGATTATGCCAGCTTCGGACAAGGAGTGTTTAACGCAGAGGGAGTTTTGACTGTAAATGCTGCACTAACTGGCCTGCAGCCTGAGCCTGTCCCGGACAGTTGTCACCTAAAAGACGCGCAAGGGAGGTCACTTGAAGCCCCGCATAGCCACAGGGATTGATGCGACCGAAGTGGCTCAAATCCGGATCTATGTTCAACGAGAGCCCGTGATAACTGCAGCCGCGACTGATCTTCAGTCCAAGCGCTGCGATTTTCTCACCGTCTACATACACACCCGGCGCTTTAGGGTCGGCCACTGCCTGAACATTCAGCGCCGAAAGATAATCAATAATTGCCGACTCAATGGCTGTCACCAGGTCGCGCACACCAAGTTTTACTCGCCGAATATCGCACAACACGTAGATTACGATTTGCCCCGGCCCGTGATAGGTCACCTGACCGCCGCGATCGGTTTGAATAACCTCGATATCACCGGGGGCGAGAAGGTGCTCTGCTTTTCCCGCTATGCCCTGCGTAAAAACCGGCGGATGTTCGAGCACCCACAACTCGTCAGGTGTATCGATACCTCGAGCTTTGGTGAACGCCTTCATAGCATCCACTGTCGTCAGATAGGGTACCTGTCCTAATTCCCTGACATGCATGCGATCAAATAACCATGGATACGCGGCCCGACGCGACTAGCTCGGCATGCAGGGCTGAGAGCTGATCTTCACCCGTGGCAATGATGGTGAACGTTATCGAGTCAAATGTGCCCGATCGACTGCTCTTGGTGACAATATCAGCGTCAGTCAATTCCGGAGCGTGACGCTCGACAATTGTGCGAATCGCCGAGGCATAGTCAGGCGTGGCTCGCCCAACCACTTTGACCGGATAGCTGCAGGGAAATTCAATTTTCGGGGCTTCGGGCTCAGTCACGTCTCAGCCTACAAGATTTTGAAACCATAGGATCAATGCATCGATAAGGCGCTTGAAGAAGCCTCCGCTTTCAACATCATCTAGGACTAAAAGCGGCGTTTCGAAGAGTACTTCACCATCGCGCTTCACTGTAACAAGGCCGATCTCGTCGCCACGCTTGAGCGGCGCCTCTAGCTGCTCGTTAACGCTCACCTCGATGGTTGCCTCAGTGCGCTCACGCGGCACCGTCAAAACAACGGACTCGAGTACACCGCCATGGACCGCTTCTTTAATGCCTTTCCACACCTTGGGCTCTGCCAAGGTCACCTCGGCAGAAAGCGGTCGTAGATTTTGGAAAAAACGGAATCCGTAATTGAGCAGACTCGCATTTTCCGACGTTCGAGTCCGTCGCGTGGCACTTCCTAGTACCACCGATACCAAGCGCATATCATCTCGCTTCGCAGAGGCGACAAGGCCGTAACCCGCCTCACTGGTATAGCCCGTTTTTAAGCCATCCACTGTGCTATCAGTTCGCAATAATCCGTTGCGGTTGTATTGCTTGATACCATTGTAGGTAAAACTCTTTTCTTTATAGATCTTGTAGTGCTCTGGATGGTTATTAATCAATGCAACCGAGAGCTTGGCGAGATCTCTTGCCGTCGTTCGATGCTCTGGATGCGGCAGCCCATGAGGGTTTCTATAGGTCGTATTATCCAGTCCCAGATCCGCAGCGATCTGATTCATGACATCGACAAAACTCGATTCTGTTCCCGCCAGATGCTCTGCCACAGCAACCGAGGCATCGTTACCCGAGGAGATCACAACACCGCGCTCAAGGTCCTCGAGACTTACAGGTTTTCCGGGCTCTATCCACATCAAGGAAGACCCCTGAAACGTTGGGTTTTGCGACCATGCATTGCGGCTGACTGTAATCATATCGTCCAACGACGCACGGCCTGAGTCGACTTCTTCTGCCAGCACATATGAGGTCATGATCTTTGTCAGACTGGCAGGCGGTAGAGAGAGATCTCCTTGATAGTCAACGAGAACCTGCCCCGTCGTCGCATCCATCAAGAAATACGCATCTGCCGGGAGTTTCGGCGCTGGAGGAACGGCGGCGATGACTGAGCTACTTAGCCCAAGACAACACAGAACTAAAAACCCCGTCAAACGACTCAACCGCATCATTTTCCCTACCTTCGTAAATGCACCAAATTGTGGCGCTAGTGTATCAATTCAAAGAAACAATAGCTCAAGGCAATCGCTGCCCTTCTGGAAATCCATTGTCACGTAGCTGCGTCTGGATACGGTCGAGTTGTTTAGTACTGTCTGCACCCTCGACCGGCCCCAATCGCACCCTGTAAACCGTTCTTTGGTCTGAAGAGACCTCGGAAACATCGACCGGAATCGCAGACCCCAGCAACTCTCTCACCGCTTCAGCCAACCCCTCAGCCGAGCTCCGTTGTTCGTAAGCGCCTAATTGTAATCGTCGGTAAGTCGTGGCATCAGTCGATCGCCAGTCATCCGTCCCAGATACATCGATGTAATCAACGCGAACATGCGCTGTACCCTGCTCCGCAAAATCTAGGCGGACCGCCACCCCATAAGAGACGTCAATCAACCTGTCATCAACAAAAGGGCCTCGATCATTCACTCGAACAATCATCGAGGTATTGTTTTCTAGATTGGTCACTCGAACAAAGCTAGGAAGCGGCAGTGATTTGTGAGCTGCGGTCGCCGCATACACATCAAACACCTCACCGTTTGAGGTAAGCCTACCTTGGAATTTCATACCGTACCATGAGGCAATGCCCTCCTCGCTGTAGCCTGTTGCCGAGGACATCACAGTGTATTGCTTGCCAAAAACAGTGTAGGGGCTTTTATTACCCATTCGCGATACGGGGTCAGCCGAGGGTACCGCCTCGATGACAGCCGCTGGAGAGACGGGCGGTGGCTCGTAGTCAGCAGCGTTAGGCTTGTTGCCTGCGCAACCAACAAGGATCGCAAGACTATAAATTGCTCCAAAGAGCCTCACAGCATTCGTGCTCTCAGGTCTTGGCTTAGCTGATAAACAGCCATTGCATACATGGCGCTATGGTTATAGCGCGTGATGACGTAAAAGTTATGCAGCCCGAGCCAGTATTCATCGCCAGCTTTACCTTCAAACTTTATAGGTGTGGCTTTTGCGCTCGTCGTAACACTGTCGCGCGACGTCACGCCCAACCTTGAGAGCTCGGCAATTGTCTTGTTTGGCTTCAAGCCACCCTCAAATACGGATGCTTCGCCTTTGAAGTCAGCAGCGGCGATGACGTCGCCACCCGGTCGCCAGCCGTGAGCGACGAAATAGTTAGCCACACTCATCACGGCATCGTTGGGGTTCGTCCAAATATCGATGACACCGTCACCCTCAAAATCCTTGGCATACGCGGTGTAACTCGAGGGCATAAATTGCCCAAGCCCCATAGCACCCGCATAGGATCCCTTCATGTCAGTTAGTGGCAATCCAGACTCGTAAGCCAATGCCAAAAACACCTCTAACTCCTTCGTAAAGAAAGGAGATCTTCTGGGGTAATCAAACGCCAACGTTGACAGCGCATCGATGACTCGATATCCGCCAGTGATCCTTCCGTAGTAGGTTTCCACACCGATAATGGCTACGATGATCTCAGACGGAACACCTGTCTCTGCACTGACTCGGTCTAAAGCATCACGATTTTCATGCCAAAACTTGATGCCTTCCTTAGTGCGACGCTCAGTAAGAAAAATATCTTGATATTCGGACCAGGGCTTACTCTTTTCAGCAGGACGAGCAATAGCTTTCAGAATGCTCTCTTGCTTCGTAGCCTCACCTAAGGCGGCATTGAGCCAGTCGCGATCAACGCCTTTTGCCGCCACGCGCTCAATTAATGCGGCGGCATTTGGGTGGTCACGATAATCTGCACTCGCCCCCAGCGAATTGAACAAAAACACACAGGTAACTGCGCACCTAATCCAGCTGTTCTTCATCTGTATTCGTAACCCTCTATACATCATCACTTACATCTCTCTCGATTCTCTCGATTTATTACTTTCTCAGCCCTAACCGCATAAAACTCAACAATTAAAACCGCATGACTCAAGTCGAAGTTGGCCTGCAATCGAGCCTATTAGCGCATTGCCCGTGTAACCGGCTTTTCCGTCGAAATTGCCATCAACATACCAAAGGCGACCATCATTGAGACCATCGCAGTTCCGCCATAACTCACCATTGGCAG
>JAYOAN010000002.1:0-23597 GCA_038104285.1 Halieaceae bacterium | reverse complement strand
TTGAACAATGTCAAAATACGTTGCTTTTGATAGTCCTTAAGCACGAATACCCACGCCGGCCAAATCGACACCAGCGCAATCAAGACAAGCGACAAAATATAGCGCCATTGAATACCTGCCATGTAAATTACGGCAAGGCCGCTACTAGCCACCAACAAAGAGGTACCTAAGTCCGGCTGCTGTAAAATAAGGAACGAGGGTGTCGCCACCATCATAGCGGCGATGAGCAGTGACTTTGAGGTTGGTGGAAGCGCCTTCTTCGAAAGCCACCATGCGATAGCCAATGGCATCGCTACCTTCATAATTTCCGACGGCTGGAAACGAATAAAACCAAGACTCAACCAACGTTGAGCACCTTTCGCACCGACGCCAAAAAAAGCGACGCCAACTAGCAACACTAGGCCCAAGGCAAACACATAGGGCGATACAATCTTTAGTGTCTCTAGCCGTAGCTGCGCGGTCATTAATAACACCGCAAATGCTATGAATAGATTACGGATTTGTGCCGTCATCATTGGCTCTGACTGACCACTAGCACTGTAAAGAACAGCGAGACCACCGACACTCAGTGACAACAACGGAATAAAGAGCCATAGATCAATATGCAGCAACCTCAGAAAGGCGATGCGCGATCCAAGATCTCGCGATGAAACCTGGGACACGCGCTCAAAGTCATGACTCATGGCGTGTCATCCAATAGTCCAACATGGCGCGGGCAACCGGGTATGCCGAGCTACCCCCACCGCCGTTTTCCGTGAGTACAGCGATTGCTATTTTAGGGGCTTCTACCGGTGCAAACGCGATGAACCAACCGTGATTACGCTGATATTCAGAGAGACTTTCTTCGTCATAGATGGCATCCTGCGCAACGCCTACGACCTGAGCCGTCCCTGTTTTACCCGCGATGGTGTAGTTCAGACCTCGTCGCATCCCGGCTGCTGTGCCCCTCGGCGCAAACACGGTGTCCACCATCCCAGCGACTACTTCATCCCAATATTCGGTTGGCGCAGTTACCGAGAGTAAAGGCTCTGGAGTAACTGCCTCTCCCGCAACTGATGCAACTAACTGCGGCTTGTAGGCCGTGCCGCGCATCGCCACCGCACTTGTGGCAACAGCTAACTGAAGGGGTGTTGCCAGCATGTAGCCTTGTCCGATGCCCACGATGAGCGTCTCACCCCCGTACCAGCTACTGCCAATAGCGTCTCGCTTCCACTCGGCCGAAGGCAATATCCCACGCTTTTCACTCGGTAGGTCTATTCCTGTGAGCGACCCGATACCGAAGTCGAAGAGCGACGCTGACAGCGCATCGATGCCCAGGCGATTTGCAAGCTCGTAGAAATAGACATCACACGATTGAGCAATCGAGTCTCGTAGGTTCATAAAATCCGCGTGCCCGGTACCGCGGATACGCAAAATCCAGTCCCGATAGCGCCGATCATCCCCGGGCAAAGTGTAGTAACCGGGGTCGGCAATCAGCGTGTCAATAGCAACCACACCTCGGTTCAAGCCTGCCAGACCAAGCATTGGTTTGACGGTAGAGGCCGGGGGATATTGGCCTTGAATCACCCGATTGAGCAAAGGCGCATCACGCGAGTCACGCAATAGTGCGTAGTCGCCAAAACTGATGCCATTTACAAATTTGTTGGGGTCATAACCAGGATTCGAGAAAGCGGCAAGGACGCCTCCTGACTGTGTGTCTATCGCTACGACCGCGCCTCGCATGTCGCCCAAGGCTTCTGCAGCAACGCGTTGCAACTCGGTATCTAAGTGGAGCTTTAACTGGGCACCGGGCGTTGGCTCAATTCGATCGACAACCCGCAAGTCAACGCCGCGAGCATTGGTCTCGATTTGACTAACACCGAGTTCGCCGCGCAACAAAGGCTCGTAATACGCCTCGAGTCCGACTTTTCCTATGTGGGTAATGCCACGGTACCGCTCAGTGTCAGCGGGCGTGATGTCGTCCTTCCCAATACGCCCAACATAGCCAATGGCATGACCTAGCAGTGAGCCCTCCGGGTAGTTGCGAGTCAACTCAGTGAGTATCGAGATCCCCTCGAACCGATATTTGTTCACTGCCAGTAATGCTCGCTCGGATTCACTCAAACGGTACTTCAGAGGCACCGGGCTGAGTGGCCTAGTTCGCCTCCGCGTCTCCGAAAAAAGCGCAATGTCATCCTCGCTGAGATCAAGCAACTCGGTTAGCGCGGATAGCGTCTCATCCAGATTTGAGATGCGTTCGGGGGTTAACGCCAGGGTGAAAGACGGCAAATTCTCGGCCAGTAGTCGCCCCTCACGATCGACAATGACCCCACGCGTTGGAGCAACCGCTCGGACGGCAATGCGGTTTCTATCGGACTGCGCGCGGAAGGTTTCGTTCTGAACAATCTGGAGATAAAAATAACGGTATAGGAGACCCGCCATAACCAGCAGCATAAGCGTCGCGAGCACGACAATACGCGCCCGTGTCAGGCGCGTTTCGCGCGCCCAGTCTTGCATTTGATTCAGCTGGCGTGCCATGTCGCGTCAACCCTCTCCCCACGCGGAGCTTACCGCAATTAAGAGCTCAAGCGCGATGGTAAGGATGCCCTGCGTTAATCGACCACGCCCTGTAAAGTTGCTCAGCCAAAATCACCCGAACTAGCGGGTGAGGAAGCGTGATGCGCCCGAGAGACCATTTCGCTGCTGCCCTAGCCTTGAGTTGCGGGTGTATACCGTCTGGCCCGCCGATAACGAACGCCACCTTCGCCCCTAGGTCTTGCCAGGTTCCTATGGACTCCGCGATCGCCTCTGTTGATACGACCTTTCCGTCGACGTCCAGAACGACAATTTCCTCTTGGACTTTCAAGCGGCGCTCGATCGCCTGATATTCATCAAGCATCCGACTCTCAGCTGTATCTCTTGAACGCTTGGAAGCCGGGATCTCGCACCACTCAACGGGTAGGTCACGAGGCATGCGTTTTGCATATTCTTCGACACCGCGAGTCACCCAATCAGGCATCCGTGTGCCGACGGTGAGCACTCGCATACTTAACGCCAGACGTCTGCGTGTGCTTCATCCATGGGTACAGGCTCTTCTTCACCAGACCACAAGCGCTCGAGGTCATAGAAGCTTCGTGCCGCTGGCTGCATGACATGCACCACGACATCGCCGAGATCGACGAGCACCCAATCTGCAGCGTTTTCACCCTCCACGCCAATAGGAGGTAAGCCTGCTTCTTTGGCCTTGATAACGACATTGTCTGCAAGCGACTTCACGTGGCGTGAGGAGTTCCCGCTGGCGATAACCAAATAGTCCATTACGGAGCTTATGCCGCGTACATCCAAAATTTTTGGATCAACAGCTTTCAGGTCTTCGAGTGCATCGACCACGAGGTCGGTCATTGGGGTGCTAGGTTGTGTCAAAAAGAGCCTCTTGGGGTGAAGTTAGCGGTATAGCTTTTGGTGGTTAATATACTCTATTACCGCGTCCGGGATCACCTGCTCAAGCCCCTCATTACGATTCAAACCCTCGCGCAACTCGGTTGACGAAATGTCCACCAAGGCACACTCGACGCAGGCCAAACCACCGCACGCCATTGCATCAATCGTATCGAGATCAACCTCTGTCTCCCGACACCACTCTGAAACCTCCTTCGCAGGAAGGGGAAATTGCCCAGGTCTTTTGGTCACAATGAGGTTTGCATGGGCCGTCAAATCTCGCCACTGGCGCCAAAGATGCAAGGCTGGCAAGCAATCGTCGCCGATGACGAAATAGAGGCGCGCCCCGTTTCCAAACTCTTCACGCAGCTCCGAGAGACTATCGACCGTGAAGGATGGCCCCGCTCTATTGATCTCTCTACAGTCCAGCTCTAACTCCGGGAATGCCTGGAGCGCAGCGTTGAGCATTGCCACTCGATGGTGGGCCGTCACCGAGTGCTCCTCCTTGAGGGGCGATTGTCCGGCGGGCATGAGAAACATGTGGTCAAGACGAAGGCGCTGCTTAACGTCTCTAGCTACGCGCAAGTGACCGTAATGCACGGGGTTAAAACTCCCCCCCATAACACCAATACGCTGCTCAGACTCGGATATGACCATCACCCAGCACTACGTATTTTTGACTGGTCAATCCCTCGAGGCCGACAGGGCCGCGAGCATGAATTTTATCGGTAGAGATACCAATTTCGGCGCCCAAGCCGTACTCAAATCCATCAGCGAAGCGCGTCGAGGCGTTGACCATGACGGAGCTGGAGTCCACCACCCTGAGGAAATGCATCGCCGTCTGATGGCAATTCGTGACAATGCCATCGGTGTGACCCGATCCGTGCTGGCTAATATGACTAATCGCCTCTCCAACACCGTCGACGACTTTGATCGCCAAAATAGGCGCCAGGTATTCCTCATCCCAATCACTCGCTGAGGCAGGAGAGCAAAGATCGCCGAGGTGATCAATCGTTCTACTACAACCGCGCAGCTCGACTCCCTTCGCTATCAAGGGTTCTGCGATCGCTGGCAACATTGCCATCACTGCTTCGTCAACAAGCAATGTCTCCATTGTGTTGCAGGTGCCGTACCGGTGAGTTTTCGCATTTAAGGACAGCGCAATGGCCATCTGAGTATCAGCGTCTGCATGGATGTAAAGGTGACAGACTCCGTCCAAGTGTTTGAGCACGGGCACCCTAGCCTCGCGCGCAACGCGTTCGATCAAACCCTTGCCGCCTCTTGGCACAATCATGTCTACCACACCCTCGAGACCAACCATGACGGAAACGGCGCTGCGGTCAGTGGTATCGACAACTTGGACTGCCTCCTTGGGCAAGCCCGCCGCCATCAAACCTCTTTTAATGCACTCAGATAGCACGAGGTTTGAGCGAATGGCCTCTGAACCGCCCCTAAGCATTACAGCGTTACCCGACTTAAGACAGAGACTCGCCGCATCGATCGTTACGTTTGGGCGCGACTCATAAATGATGCCAACTAAGCCCAAAGGAACGCGCATCTTCCCAACCTGGATGCCTGACTCCATGGACTTGAGACCCTCGATACCACCGATGGGGTCCGATAAGGACCGAACTGTCTTGAGTGCGTCTAGCATCCCATCGATGCGATCGTCATTGAGCTCAAGTCGGTCAATCAGCGCAGCGTCGAGCCCAACCTCTTGAGCGGCGGCCAAATCCAAAGCGTTAGCCTCAAGCAGTGCTGAACGAGCCTCTTCCAAAGCATCGACAATCGCTGTCAGCGCCGCGTTTCGCTGAGACACGGGTGCGTTAGCGATAATCGGGCATGCAGACTTTGCCGATTTCGCGAGTGCTTCTATGTGCTGCTCTACCGTCACTTCCTGAGTCACTTCCTGAGTCCCGAGGCAAAAAAAGCGGAGTATACGCTAGACTAAGGATTTTTTGTTGACAATGGTTCTCATTAGCATTACGTTTCTCGTATGTATGTATGTATCTGTAAAGGCGTCACCGACCGAGCGATTAGAGAGCAGGTAGCGGCAGGTGCGCGTTCGCTAGCCGACGTCAGTCGTGCCACTGGGTGCTCTACGCAGTGTGGTAAGTGCTCTTGCTTTGCTGAGTCGCTAGTCAGCGAAGCCATGAATCGCGGCGTACAAATTCAAGCCGCGCGTCAGGTTTGACCGCAAAGCTAAACGCGACTGCGTTTGCGAATCGTTTTCATTTTCTTTTCGTTAAAAATCAATAACTTATGCTTTTTTGGGCTATCGTCTTGGGCTATACTCTAGCCTGTGTTAACGATAAATCAGGACTTCAAGCATGAAAGGCAATCCAGACGTTATTCGTCATCTCAACAAAATTCTGTACAACGAGCTTGTCGCCATCAACCAGTACTTTTTGCACGCGAAAATGTACAAAGATATGGGACTTGTTGAACTCGCCGAGCACGAGTACCACGAGTCAATCGACGAAATGAAGCATGCAGATGAGCTTGTCGAGCGTATTCTCTTCCTCGAGGGCATTCCTAACTTGCAGGACCTTGGCAAACTGAGGATTGGTGAGACCCCCCGGGAAATGCTCGAGTGCGACCTCCAGCTAGAACACGTGGCACACGACGACCTGAAGGCTACAGTGAAGTGCTGCGAAGAGGTAGGTGATTACGTGTCGCGCGACTTGGCCAAGCGCATCCTAGACGCCGAAGAAGAGCATATAGATTGGCTAGAAACGCAGCTATCGCTGATGGACCGTGTTGGTGAGCAGAATTACCTGCAAACAGCGATGAAAACAGTGAAACCCAGCGAGGGATAAAGCCGCAGCGGCTCCGAGCTTAAGCTTCGGAGCCACCCTCTCCCACAACAATCTCTTTAAGCTCGCCCGTTGCATCCATATCGCAAACGATATCGCAGCCGCCGATGAGCTCTCCGTCGACCCACAACTGTGGAAAGGTGGGCCAGTTACCATAGGCGGGCAAATTTGCTCGGATCTCTGGGTTACTCAATACGTCAACGTAGGCAAATTTTTGGCCGCAGCCCATCAAAGCCTGGACCGTTCTCGCAGAAAATCCACATTGAGGCTGATTTGGGGAACCTTTCATATACAGAATCACTCGATTACTCTCGATCTGATCCTTAATGGTCTCCATAATATCCATTTACGCTCTCCGCGATGTGAGTAAGGTTTTGGTGTGGCAAATAGCTTACCAGAAACTGGCGCATCATCGAGAGTAAAACCAACTTAGGATCTTGACATGTCTGCCATTATGCCTACCTACGGTCGTCTTCCTGTCTCTTTTGCGTCGGGCGCGGGCGCAGAGCTGTTCGATCAAAAAGGTCAGGCCTTCCTTGACGCGCTGTCAGGTATTGCAGTGACTAACCTCGGGCACTGTCATCCAAGTGTCACCAGAGCGATAACTGAGCAAGCTGAAACACTTCTTCACACATCAAACCTTTACGGAATCTCGCAACAAGAACGACTCGCAACCGAGCTCACGCAACTTACCGGCATGAAGAAAGTCTTCTTCTGTAACTCAGGGGCCGAAGCCAACGAGACAGCGATCAAAGTTGCAAGACGCCACGGTGCCAACCAAGGCATCAAAGAGCCAAAAATTGTGGTGATAGAGGGGGCATTCCACGGCAGAACGATGGGCGCACTTTCTGCCACGGGAAGTGCGGCAATTCAAGAGGCATTCAAACCGCTGTTACCTGGCTTTATCCGGATTGGTAGAAACGATATTGAAGGCTTGGAATATGTCGCCAAGCACCACAATGATGTTGTTGCGGTTCATCTAGAACCCATTCAAGGTGAGAGCGGTATTTGGCCACTGGGGCTTGAATTTCTCCGACGCGCCCGAGAACTTTGCGATCAACACAACTGGCTGCTCAGCTTCGATGAAGTGCAATCGGGCAACGGACGTTGCGGCGCTTTGTACGTTTTCCAACGTTTGGGGATTGCGCCAGACATACTGGCGACAGCGAAAGGTCTGGGTAATGGTCTTCCTATCGGCGCCTGTATGACCAATGATCGAGCAAGCGAGCTGCTGATTGCCGGCGATCACGGAACAACTTACGGTGGAAACCCTATTTGTTGCGCCGCGGCGAGCGCCGTGGTGAACACATTAAGCGCTGAGCAACTGTGGGACAAAGCTGACATTGTTCGAGCATGGATTCTCGAGGGAATGCAGAGCCACCTAAATGACTCGGAGCTCATAAAAGAGGTGCGAGGCCAGGGCCTCATGATAGGCATCGAGCCCACCGTCCCAACCGCTGACATTGTGCGCATGGCGCTCGATAGACGTCTGCTCTTGAACGTGGCAGGTGGTAACACAATACGCCTGCTCCCGCCGCTCGTAATGACTGAACCGCAGGCAAAGACAGTTGGCGAGCGCGTGGCTGATATCTTGAATGAGCTGGGTAAAACCCGCTGACATAAATTGCTGGAGCTCTAATAATGAGTCACACCCGCCACTTTCTGACATTGAACGATTTAACCCGCGACGAGCTATTAGCACTTTTACAACGTGCATCGGAGTTAAAAAAACTTCAGCGGCGCGGTATTGCGCACGATTCCCTGAAGGGAAAAGTGATGGCGATGATTTTCGCGAAATCATCGACGCGAACCCGCGTGTCGTTCGAAGCGGGAATGACCCAGTTAGGCGGCAGCGCGATGTTCCTGTCGTCAGCCGATACACAAATGGGTCGTGGCGAGCCAATCAGCGACACAGCTCGTGTAATCTCATCGATGGTCGATATCGTCATGATTCGCACATTCGCTCACGCAGACGTCGAGCTTTTCGCTGAGAACTCTAGTGTGCCCGTTATCAATGCCCTGACGGATGACTACCATCCCTGCCAACTCCTCGCCGACATGCAAACCTGGATGGAGCATCGGGGCGATGTTCAAGGTAAAACGGTTTGCTGGCTGGGGGATGGCAATAACATGTGCCAGTCCTACATTAACGCGGCGAAGATCTTGGGCTTTCACCTTAAGATCGCCTGCCCTGAGGGATTCGAGCCATCGGCAGAATTACTGGACCAGGCGCAGGGATATGCAAGCATCGAGAACGACCCAAGGCGCGCGAGCGAGGGCGCTCATTTATTAGTAACCGATGTTTGGGCATCCATGGGTCAAGAAGAAGAAGCGCGCATGCGCGAACAAGCGCTATCGGCCTATCAACTCAATCAAGGTTTACTCGATCTGGCTGATCCTGAAGCGCTATACCTACACTGCCTCCCAGCACATCGTGGCGAGGAGATCACCGCTGAGCTTATGGATAATCCAGATACGGTGATTTGGGATGAAGCAGAAAATAGACTTCATGCGCAAAAGGCCTTAATGGAGTTTCTTATGCGATAGTCCCGAACCGGCAGCTAGTCGCTTCCGAGTCAGCGAGATACTAAGTATCTGTTACCAGCAAAAATTGTCGCGCGCCGTCATTTACCAAAATAATAACCACCCACCGGATCATCAATTTATTTAATGCCATTACGCCATCATGCAGGCGGTTTTGTGAGTTACCACTAACTTTGCGCACTGGCACATCTTATCCACAGGAAATTCGCAGGTTTTGGGGCTTGCAATCCACCCCTCCCCGCCCTATCTTGGGGGTGCAATTGAAAGCGACCCCAAGATGTGGTGAAAATTAGTAAAACAGACACCACGCATTGAGCGGTTGTTTAACCACAGAAACACACGTGAGGTGACAACAGCATGCAGACAGGCAGCGAAACCGTAGGCAATCAGACGCCCGCAACCCCGCCGGTAACAGGATCTCCCAGCCAGACCCGAATAGCGGCAACGGCCCCGGGGCAAATGCGCGTTATCAAACGCAACGGAACCGTGGTGCCATTCGAGGACAGCAAAATTTCTGTCGCGATCACCAAAGCGTTCCTTGCCGTTGAAGGCGGCACCGCGGCGGCAAGCTCGCGAATCCACGAAACTGTTGCGAAGCTGACCGAGCAAGTTGTCGGCACGTTCAAACGCCGTATGCCTTCAGGTGGCACCATCCACATCGAAGACATACAGGACCAAGTGGAATTGGCGTTGATGCGTGCTGGGGAACATCTCATTGCACGTGACTACGTCATCTATCGCGAGTCGCGACGTCAAGCGCGTGTTGAAAAAGAGGCTTTGTCGCCTGAGTCTGAAGCAGCCGCTGGCGCCATCAATGTGGTCGCCGCCGACGGCACGTCAAAGCCTTTGGACATCGAGCGCATCCGCACAATTGTTGCCGAAGCCTGCATGGACCTCTCTGATGTCAGCGAGGCAGCGATCATCGATGAGGCTCTGAAGAACTTATACAACGGCGTGACCGAGCAGGAGTTGAGCACATCTCTGGTGATCACAGCGCGCACCATGATCGAGCAGGAGCCTAACTATTCGAGTGCTGCTGCACGGCTGCTTCTCGACAACCTGCGCGCAGAAGGCTTGAGCTTCCTCAATGTTGCAGAGTCTGCGACACAAGCTGATATGGCGACTTATTATCCGCAGGCACTCAAGTCTTTTATTAGCCGGGGTATCGAGCTCGAGCTGTTGGCACCAAATCTTGCTGAGTACGATCTCGACATGCTGGGTGACGCGTTGCTACCTGAGCGCGATCTTCAGTTCAGCTACTTGGGTTTGCAGACACTTTACGATCGTTACTTCATCCACAGCGATGAAACGCGTTTTGAGCTGCCACAGCTATTCTTCATGCGCGTCGCCATGGGCCTCGCAACACGCGAGGATGACAAGAACGCACGCGCAATCGAGTTCTATCAGCTCCTCTCATCATTCGACTATATGAGCTCGACACCAACGTTGTTCAACTCTGGCACGCTGCGCCCACAGTTGAGCTCTTGCTACCTAACAACGGTACCTGATGATCTCCATGGCATTTATGGCGCAATTCAGGACAACGCAATGTTATCGAAGTTTGCGGGCGGTCTAGGAAACGACTGGACACCTGTGCGAGCGCTGGGTGCGTACATCAAGGGCACCAACGGTAAGAGCCAAGGCGTTGTTCCTTTCTTGAAGGTTGTAAATGACACGGCCGTTGCCGTTAACCAGGGTGGCAAACGAAAGGGTGCCGTCTGTGCCTATCTCGAGACTTGGCACATGGATATCGAGGAGTTCCTCGAGCTTCGTAAGAATACAGGTGATGATCGCCGCCGCACACACGATATGAACACAGCGAACTGGGTGCCGGACCTGTTCATGAAGCGTGTATTCGAAGACGGTGACTGGACACTTTTCTCACCGAACGATGTTCCGGATCTGCACGATCTGTTTGGCACGGCGTTCGAAGAACGTTATACACAGTACGAAGAGCAAGCTCGTACGGGTGAGTTAAAGCTCCACAAGACGCTAAAAGCACAAGCGCTCTGGCGCAAAATGCTAGGTATGATCTTTGAAACAGGCCATCCGTGGATCACTTTCAAAGATCCCTGCAACATCCGCTCACCCCAGCAGCACTGCGGTGTGGTGCACTCGTCTAATCTCTGCACAGAGATCACGCTCAACACGAGCAAGGACGAGATCGCGGTGTGCAACCTCGGATCAGTTAACTTGCCGCAGCACATTGAAAATGGTGAGCTGAATATCGACAAGCTGCGCAAGACGGTGACAACGGCTATCCGCATGCTCGATAACGTCATCGATATCAACTACTACTCTGTTGAGACATCGGAAAACTCGAACATGAAGCACCGACCCATTGGTCTGGGCCTCATGGGCTTCCAAGACGCCTTGTATAAAACAGACATCTCCTATGCGTCGGAGCAGGCAGTTGAGTTTGCAGATAAGTCGATGGAAGCCATCAGCTACTTCGCGATCAGTGCATCTACCGACCTCGCGGCGGAGCGCGGTGCTTACTCGAGCTACGAGGGATCGCTTTGGAGTCAGGGTATTTTCCCCATCGATTCGTTAAATATGCTAGTAGAGCAACGCGGCACAGACTACATTTCTGTCAATCAAGACAGCAGCATGGATTGGGATACTCTGCGCGGTAAAGTTGCGCAGCAAGGCATGCGTAACTCAAACGTCATGGCGATTGCACCAACCGCGACCATCGCCAATATCACGGGCGTATCGCAGTCAATCGAGCCGACTTACCAAAACCTCTACGTGAAATCGAACCTCTCTGGCGAGTTCACTGTGGTCAATCCTTACTTGGTCCGCGACCTTAAACAGCGTGGCTTGTGGGACAAGGTGATGGTTAATGACCTCAAGTACTTCGACGGCAGTGTACAGGCGGTGGATCGAATCCCAGCCGATCTAAAAGCGAAGTACGCAACGGCCTTTGAGATAGAACCTCGCTGGCTCGTTGATGCCGCGAGCCGTCGTCAGAAGTGGATCGACCAGGCTCAGTCGCTGAACTTGTACATTAACAATGCAAGCGGCAAAAAACTGGACGTGACCTACCGAATGGCTTGGTACAGCGGTTTAAAAACAACATACTATCTGCGTTCGTTAGCGGCGACTGGTACGGAGAAATCAACGGTTAACACGGGGCAGCTCAACGCTGTATCGCAACAAGCAGCTGAAGCAGCGCCTGTTCAACCAGCGCCAGTACCCCAGGCCTGTTCGCTTGACGATCCAGATTGTGAAGCTTGTCAGTAACCAAATAAGTTAAAGGAGTTAACGATGCTTAATTGGGATGATTACAACGTAGCAGAGGGCGAAGCGCCTGTTGCTGCACCACAGCAACAAGCACCTGTTCAACCCGAAGTGGTTAACAAGGCGCTCGAAACGCTCAACGAGCAACCAGTGGTAGCGGCACCAGCAACTGATTCAGTAAAAGCTGCTGCAGAGGCTGTCGCAAACATTGACACAGCACCTGGTCTGGAAGAGCTAGAGATGGGTGCGTCGCGTATCTCTGTTGATGAGAAGGCAATGATCAACTGCCGCGCAGACCTCAACCAGCTCGTACCCTTCAAATACGACTGGGCATGGCAGAAGTATCTCGACGGTTGTGCAAACCATTGGATGCCACAAGAAATCAACATGACAGCTGACGTCGCAACGTGGAAGAGTGAAGACGGTCTGACTGATGATGAGCGCCGCATTGTTATGCGATCTTTGGGATACTTCTCAACAGCGGATTCACTGGTAGCTAATAACTTGGTGTTGGGTATTTACCGACTCATTACCAACCCAGAATGCCGCCAGTATCTCCTTCGTCAGGCGTTCGAAGAAGCCATCCATACGCACGCATACCAGTATTGCATCGAGTCACTTGGTATGGACGAAGGTGAAGTCTTCAATATGTACCGTGAGGTTCCATCGGTCGCTAAGAAAGCGTCTTGGTCACTCAACAAGACTCAGGCGCTATCGGACCCCAACTTCACAACCGGTACGGTAGAAGACGACCAGCAGGTGCTGCGAAACCTCATCGGCTTCTATGGCGTTACTGAAGGCATTTTCTTCTACTGTGGCTTCACTCAGATCCTCTCAATGGGTCGTCGCAACAAGATGACGGGTGTTGCAGAACAGTTCCAGTACATTCTGCGTGATGAGTCCATGCACCTGAACTTCGGCATCGATGTCATCAACCAGATCAAGCTGGAAAACCCGCATCTCTGGACAGAAGAGTTTCAGCAGGAAGCGATTCAAATGATTCTTGAGGGCACAGCGCTTGAGATTGAATATGCCAGAGACACAATGCCTCGAGGTGTTCTCGGAATGAACGCTAGCATGATGGAAGAGTATCTTCAGTTCATCGCAAACCGTCGCCTGACACAGCTGGGTCTTCCAGAGCAGTTCCCTGGTGCGCAGAACCCATTCCCATGGATGTCTGAGATCATGGATCTACGCAAAGAGAAGAACTTCTTTGAGACACGAGTTATCGAGTATCAGACCGGTGGTGCACTGAGCTGGGACTAAGGACTCAAATACTAAGAAAGCCCCGCTGAGCGGGGCTTTTTTTTACTTATTGGTTTTTTCTTACTGACTACGAGCGACTAAAAACGGCGTCTATCCTCGAAGCAAGCGGCCCTTCAACTCTCAATATCAAAGGTGAACCGCGGTAGTGCCTCTAGAATAGCGCGACCGTATCGCTTAGTCGCAATCCGCGTATCCAAGAGCGTAATGATCCCTTCATCGGTCTCTGTGCGGAGAAGTCGGCCGCAGGCCTGGAGTAACCTGAGAGACGCTGAAGGGACCGTTAGCTCCATAAACGGGTTCCGCCCGTCAGCTTCAAGTAGCTCGGCATGAGCTGCGTCGATTGGGTTATCCGGAGCTGCAAACGGCAGTTTGGCGATAATGACGTGCTCGCAGTAATGACCCGGCAAGTCAACGCCCTCCGCAAAACTCGCCAGCCCAAAGATGATCGAGGACAGCTTAGCGTCGATACGACGCCGATGCTCAGCGATGATCTCCGCCTTACTCATAACACCCTGAATCAATAGCGAGTCCCCAAACCGGGACTCGAGCGCTTCGTAAACCTCTTGCAACTGTCGCCTTGAGCTGAAAAGAACGAGGGTTCCTAACCGCTCCTCGAGCAGCGACGGCAAGCGCTCAATTAGCTCGTCTGTGTGTTCGCCCGGGCTACTCGGATTGCTTCGCATATCGGGAACCACAAATCGGCCACGGGACGCATCAAACGGACTCTCAACACGCGCAAGCGTTGTGTTCTCGGGGAGACCAGTCTGCTGCATTAAGTGCTCAAAAGAGCCCAGAGCCGTCAGGGTAGCTGACGTCATCACCGCGCCAGCGACACGATCCCATACGTGTTCTGACAAAATGTCTCGTGCATAGATGGGACTCGCAAAACACTCGATGGAGCTCTCGTCTCCATAATGACGCATCCAGCGGGCCCACGGCGTTCCGCCCTGCTCAGCGGATTCTGCATAACTGTCCCAAAGCGCAATCTGACCTTCTGCGCGAGCAAGCATGACCTGCAAATCGTTAAGGCTTGCTTCCCAGGTTTCTCTATCGTCAGCGTCAGCTTCCTCGAGCAATGCTTCAACAAGACCTGCAAGCGGGTTTAACCGCTGACGATTGATTCGCCACAGGTCGCGAAGCGCTACCGCACCCTCTCTGAGCTCACTCTCAACCACGCCAAACTCGAACCGCAAGTCTGAGCGAGTATCCGTCCGGTTATTCAAAAGTGACCAGCACAAACCAAAGGTGTCCCGAGTCATCTGCAGTAAATCAGTTTGATTTGCTGTAATGGCCGCGAGCGACTCTGCTCGAACATCATTCTCTAGGAAAAACGAATGCTTGCTCTCGAACCACTGCTGGCTCTCCGCGAGATTGTTCAATGTCCGTCCACTGCGCGCGAAGCAAGCAAAGTGCTGTAAACACTTCTCGGCAAGCTGATGTCCTTCATCAAAAATATAATAGGTGTCTTCCGGTGCTGAGAGGATGAGCCCACCGCCCAAACGAAAATCTGAGAGCACCAAGTCATGATTAGTCACAATGACATCTGCCTCTTCCAAGCCTTCTCTGGCACGAAAGAAACTGCAGCCCGTAATATGAGGACAGCGACGGCCCAAACATTGCGAGTGGTCCGTTGTCACAGATCGGATAACACTGGGCTCAAGTGCGTCAGGCCAGCTATCGAGATCGCCATCCCAACTATCGTCGCTCACTGCCATTAGCATGGCATCGTACGTCCTTTGAGCCTCCTCTCCCT
Organism: Halieaceae bacterium; assembly: GCA_038104285.1. Taxonomy (GTDB): domain Bacteria; phylum Pseudomonadota; class Gammaproteobacteria; order Pseudomonadales; family Halieaceae; genus Luminiphilus. The sequence continues at coordinate 8,558 of JAYOAN010000002.1, read as the reverse complement.
CGGGCAGTTCCGCCTCATCGGGATACATCGACAACATAGGTGTATCAATTGAGCCCTGAATTAGCTGATCCAACTTATATAAGCAGAGATAGCGACTTCTACCCTTTGCCAGCTGGTAACTGAAATTAATACCACTGTGGCGCTTTATCTCGGGAAGGTCTTTCAGAATCAGCTGCTCTTGGAGCGCGATGGTTGCTGTGGCGATCACCAATGTCTTTGACTGCGCCTTTGCAACCGGTAAAGCGGCAATCGTGTAAGCGATCGTTTTACCGGTACCCGTACCGGCTTCGATCGCCAAAAAAGGGGGTCGCTCTGCGTCACCTAATGTATTTGCCACCTCAGCGATCATTTGTCGCTGTCCCCAGCGTGGGTTTAAGCCCTTGGCTTGAGTGAGCTTAGAAAACGCATCACGGACCGACTGTCGCAAATCTTCACTGAGCAAATCGCATCAACTCTTTGCTAGATGGTGCAGCCAATTGAAAACAGGTTTAGCGTAGGCAGACAGTGCCAGGTTTCGTTCAAGCGCCGTCAAATCATCAAATCGCGCCATAAACGCCTCGTGAGACAAGCTGGCACTCTCGACTTCAGGAAGTGAGTCGGTTTCGCCACCACCGAGCGCTTCATAGGCCCAAACATTGGTCTGAAAAAGGCGATAGTTTTCCACCATTTGTCTATCGATTTGTCGAACAGCATCGACGACAGGTAGGGAATCCGCCCCAAGCGGCGTTCCAAACTGCACATGGACTCGGCCTTTCTCGCCCGTAATTCCGGCGGCAATACTCTCAAGATCCTCAAACTGACGCTTTTGATAATCATCTCCCACTGCCAACTCACGCGCCTTGCGACAATCACAGGGGTCCAACTCATAGGACACTGTGAGCGGCACGATGTTGAGTCTACCCAGCACGTCGTCTGCCGACTCGGATTGCTTGTCGCGCGATAGCGTTAACATTTTTAAGACTGCGGCCTCGGTCCGATCGTTGCCATCCTTAGCGCGTCCCTCGCGCTGCGCTATCCACAGCGAACCCTCGTTCTCGGCAATGGCATTACGCATGAAATTCGCAAGCTGCTTAGAGGCCGCTAATTGCTGCTTGGGGCCGCTCAAGTTGCGCTTCACAATGAAGCTTTTGTTGATACGCATCAGATGGGAAACCCACGGCTTCTGCAAAAGGTTATCGCCAATAGCGACCTTTGCTGTCCTATGTCCCTGCTCAACCAGCACGATATTGGCGTAAGCAGAGTCCATGACAATGTCTCGATGGTTACTGATAAAGAGGTAAGAGTCCGTGGCCGAGAGCAAGTCGATGCCATCACTAGAGAACTGAGAGGTGGCGGCAACCACCCGATCGAGTCGTGTCTTTACTAAGGCTTGGAATCCCTCGACTGTATCGACACCTGTGATCTGCCTTTTCAAAAATTGACGTGCGAAAAATCGCGCGACCACAGGCAACCATTTGGCAAAGTGATTGCCTCTCAACGCCATCAGCGTGTCGATAAATTCGTTGTCTGCCAAAAGATCATTAATGACCGAGCTAACCTCGTCATCTCGGTAAGGTCTGATCTCACTATAAGGGTCTGTCATTTTACTATTGCCGATCTGAAATCAAGCGGAGCGGATTGATCCCTTTGAATCCCACTATTACCGCATTACGCCTTTTTGACTGTGTTCTGGCCAGCGTATTCTGGTAGCATCGCGCCCCGTCGTGAACCCTACCTGCGGAGAAGAAGAGATGGAAGCGTCTAGCGCATATTTGATGTTTTTGGGAGTGTCTTGCTTGTTATTGAGCTGGGGGTTATTGCTCATAACAGCATGGAAGGAAGACTACGCATGGGGTATGTTCTCCCTACTGCTGCCACCTGTTGGTTACGGCTACGCCTTTTTCCGCTTTGCGGAAGCAAAAGAAACCCTGCTACTTGCTGGACTTGGTTGGTTATTGGTCATCCTAGGACTCTAAGTTAGACATTATTACCGTATAGGCGCGGAGCGGTTGACATAGGCATCGACCTCACCCACTATCTGCGCCTTTTGAATTCCGGAGAGATTTCGTGGCGAACTCACCACAGGCTCGTAAAAGAGCAAAACAAAACGACAAGCAACGCGCTCACAATGCAAGCCTGCGCTCGTTGGTCCGTACAAAGATGAAGCAAGTTATTGCCGCCGTTAACGCTGGCGAGCACGGCCCTGCTCAGGAAGCCTATAATTCGGCAGTTCCTGTTATCGATCGTATGGCAAATAAAGGCATCATCAAGAAGAACAAGGCGGCGCGTCACAAGAGCCGTTTGAACGCCAAAGTCAAAGCTCTGGCTTAATGCTGTTTTTCCGAGCTGCTATCCAGCAGCTCGATTGTGAATATTCTACGCTAGTTTCTGCGCTCCCCATCGAGTGAGCTTGTTAAACTAGCGTCATGCCTACCACACCCGTCACAGACAATAGTTTTCGCTTCTTGTTCGAAGATGCGGACGTGCGTGGCGAGATTGTGGCACTTCAGTACGTTCTCCAAGATCTCTACGCTGCACACCCTTACGGCGACGGCGTGAAGCGCCTACTCGGTGAATTCGCTGCCGCTACGGTAGTGATCAGTAACAACCTGAAGTTCCAGGGGCGCGTGGTGCTTCAAGGGCGTAGCGATGGTCCGATCTCGCTCGTCATGGTGGAGTGCTCTTCCGAAGGGCAAGTTCGGGGATTAGCGCGGGGCGAGCTTGATGCTCCAGTGGGACCTCTCAGTTCGCTCCTGCCCAGTGGCGTCTTGACGCTCACCATCGAACCCGATGTGGGTCAGCGCTATCAAGGCATTATTGCTGTCCAACGCGACGAACTGTGCGACGTACTAAGCGACTATTTCGAGCAAAGCGAGCAGCTGGCAACCAAATTCTGGCTATCGACTGGTGACGGTGCCGCAGCGGCGCTGATGTTGCAGCAGCTTCCGAAGCAGTTAGTGCCTGACGAGACCGTGCGGTTCGATCAATGGCAAACTCTCTGCGCACTTGCAGATACTGTCACTGCCGATGAGCTCTTGACCATCGACACCGACCGCCTGCTCTACCGACTTTTTAATGAGTGGACCGTAAAGCGGTTCGAGCCAAAAGGCATTCGATTCGAATGCAACTGCTCGAGCGAGCGAAGCCTTAACGCTATCCGCTTATTACCCGAACACGAGATCACTGAGCTCTTCGAAGAGCAAGAAACAGTGACGATGAACTGCGAAATGTGTAGCAAACACTACGCCTATTCGCTGACTGACGTTAGACCAGAAGAGGAGCATATTCTCCACTGACCTGGCACACGTTTTCTTCACACTCACACTGGAAGTAGACATAAATGACCGTTGAACAGAGTGCACAAGCACCGATCAAACATATAGATAGTACTGCAGCTCAACTCATCGAGATGGCTCTGGACCGAAAGGAAGGCTGCTTAACCGATACCGGCGCACTTCGTGTCGAAACCGGCCACCGAACAGGCCGGTCACCTGCTGATCGATTTATCGTTCGGGAGCCCTCGAGCGAGGACGCCGTTGAATGGGGCAGCGTTAACCGCGAGTTCCCCGCCGAGAAATTCGATGCCTTATGGGATCGCGTTAAGGCCCACGTTGCGAAAAATGAGCAATGGATTCAACACCTGCATGTGGGTGAGCACGTCGACCATTACCTGCCTGTTAAGGTCATTAGTGGCACTGCTTGGCAAGGCCTCTTTGGTCGTAACATGTTTATTCGCCCGGAGAATTACAATCCATCAGATAAAGCCGAGTGGAAGATTTTAAATGTCGCGGACTTCGTTTGTGATCCCGAGCGCGACGGCACGAACTCAGACGGTGTCGTAATCATCAATTTTGGCCAACGCAAGGTACTCATTGCGGGCATGCGCTACGCGGGCGAGATGAAGAAGGCAATGTTCTCGGTGCAGAACTTCCTCTTACCCGAGAAAGATGTACTACCCATGCATTGCTCAGCCAATATCGGGGACGACGGTGACACCACGCTTTTCTTTGGACTTTCGGGCACAGGTAAAACAACACTCTCGGCCGATCCTGCGCGCTATTTAATTGGTGACGACGAGCACGGATGGGCATCGGGCTCCGTTTTCAATATCGAAGGCGGGTGCTACGCAAAAACCATCGATCTAAGCCAGAAGAACGAACCCATTATTTGGGACGCTATTCGCTTCGGCGCAATCGTCGAAAACGTTGCTCTAAACGAATCCCGACAGGCGGATTATTGCGACACATCTCTCACCGAGAATGGTCGTTGCTGTTACCCGCTTTACCATGTTGAAAAGCGCTCTGCGACCAATATGGGCGGAGAGCCGAAATGCGTCATCTTCCTCACCTGCGACGTCTCAGGTGTCCTACCGCCCGTGAGTCTTCTGTCGAAAGAAGCGGCCGCCTTTCACTTCCTTTCGGGCTACACGGCACGTGTGGGATCAACTGAACTAGGTGCAGAAGCGGGTATCCATCCAACGTTTAGCACCTGTTTTGGCGCACCCTTTATGCCCCGACCTGCGCAAGATTATGCAGACTTGCTCATGAAGCGCATCGAGGACTTCGGATCTCAGGTCTACCTCATCAACACCGGCTGGACCGGTGGGTCTGGTGGTGCAAACGGCAAAGGTAGTCGCTTCCCGATTCCTGTCACCCGAGCAGTCGTAGCAGCAGCGCAGAGCGGTGCTTTACTTAATGCTGAGACAAAACATATCGATGCACTGAATCTAGACTTCCCTGTCAGCATTCCCGGTGTCGCCGATGAGTTCATCGATCCGAAAGCAAGCTGGGGAGATGACGCAGCGTACGATGCACAAGCGGAACAGTTAGCCGGGCTTTTCACTGCCAACATTCAAAAGTTCGATATCAGCGAAGATATCGTCGCGGCCGGCCCTGCGAGCTAAGTAATAACGTCAGCCAAAGAGACGCAACAAAAAGGGGCCAGTTGGCCCCCTTTTTTTACCCTCCGATTCCGCACTCACTGCAGCTTTACGCGCTCAATTAGGAAGTAACCACCTTCGGACCTTTACGTGAAAGCGCGCCGAAAAGCTTACCGATATCATCACCCAATAGATAAAGCGCCGGCACAAGAACAAGCGTCACACCCGTGGCAAACATGACGCCAAACGACAATGAGACGACCATAGGAATCAGAAACTGCGCCTGAACACTGGTTTCCAGCATGATGGGAATCAGTCCAACAAAGGTCGTGACGGAAGTCAGGATAATCGGCCTAAACCGATCAGTGGCAGCCTGCAGTAATGCACTTTCCAAATCGAGACCCTCAGCGCGCAAGTTGTTGATCCGATCAATCAATACAAGGTTGTCGTTAACCACCACACCAGCGCAGGCGATGACACCCATAATCGAGAACATGCTCACCTGCCAGCCAAGGATCCAATGGCCAAAAATAGCGCCCATTAAGCCGAAGGGAACGGCGGTCAGGACGAGGAAGGGCTGCCAATAAGACTTGAAGGCAACTGCCATCAGACCAAAAATCACGAGCATTGAAAGCATACCGAGATAGACCATGGCCTGCTGGAACTCGATTTCCTCCTGCAACTCGCCATCCATATTGATCGACAAGCCCGGGTACATTTGAAGCCAAGTGGGCGCGTCGCTCTGCAAAATGGACTCAACAATGGCGCGTGGCGGTGCGCCATCGTCGGCGACATCAGCAGCGACCTCAAGGGTCCGCAAGCGATCAACTCGCTCGATGGATTGATAGCCGGTTTCGACACGATACGTCGCCACAGTCGAGAACGGCACTTCCCTGCCATCACTGGTTCGAATGTACATCGAGTTGATGTTGGCAATGGCTCGTCGCTCCGACTCCGGGTATCGCACCATCACACGAATATCCTCGCCATCGCGTGGGATTCGTTGCACTTCCTCACCGTAAAATGCCTGGCGGATCTGTCTCGCTACATCAGCCAAGGTAATCCCAAGATTTTCTGCAGCGGGTTTCAACGAGAGCACTAGCTCCTCTAGCGGTGCGTCAAAACTGTCACTGATGTCGAAGACACCGGGATACCGTTCAAGCGAAGCACGCACGTCGTCCGCAAGTAACTCAAGATCAGCGATGCTGTCTGACGCGAACTGCAGAGTAATGGGCTTTCCGGGATCGCGAATGGTGTAGTCAAAGCGAACATCCTTTGCTTCGGAGAGGTCACCTAGACGTTCGCGCAAACGCTTTGCAACCTCCTCCGTATCGAGATCGTCATTGACCGTCTGCATCACGAGATCGATCTTATTTCCGCCAGCAACGCCGAGAATATTGTCGATAGCGCCTGTCTCTGCAAACCGAGGCTGCGCGTTGTAGCTGTCTTTGATTTCCTCTGCAGCCTGAATCATTCGATCACGCATTGCCTGCGTATCACTAAAGGCCCCACCCTGAGGCATCTCCACGTTGCCTACCACGAAATCGGAATTTACCCGAGGGAAGAAAGCACTCTTCAAATAGCCACCACCAAACAAGGCCAAACTGAGGCACAGCATTACGAGGAAAAACCCACCTACCATAGCGTGGTTTCGCAGGCACTTTTCCAAAAATGGCTTGTAACGATCATTCGCAAACCAGGATAGACCATCGGCACAGGCGCGTCTTATGCGTCCCAGCCAACTGGTCTGGGCGATTTCGGGCTCGGGCTTCATGTGAGCTAAGTGGGACGGCAGAATCAGAAGACTCTCAATTAACGAGAAGGCCAGCGCCAGGCAAACAACGACCGGAATCCCCATCGATGCGGGCCCCCATTCACCAGGCAAAAAGAACATCGGGGCGAAGAACACCATGGTGCTTATCACCGCGAAAATGACGGGCTTAACCACCTGTCGTGCGCCCACAAGTGCGCCGTGCTCTCCGCTCAGCCCCCTACTCTGTGCCGAGTGAACAGACTCACCAACAATAATGGCATCGTCTACCACAATGCCGAGCGTCAGCAGAAAGGCAAATAGCGAGATCATGTTCAGGCCCTGTCCTGTGTAAGGCAGAACAAACAAGGTGCCCATGTAGGCGACAACAATCCCAACCGACACCCAGAAGGCAAGCATGGGTCGGAGAAATAGCATCAGAACGACGATCACCAATACCAGACCGCCAAGTCCATTTGATACCAATGTGCGGACGCGCTCCTTGAACGACTTTGAAGGATCCTGCCAGAACTCGAGGGATACCCCCTCTGGCAATGTCTGGGAACGCTCAGCAACCCACGCCTTCACGGTGTCGGTGGTGAGGATAACGTCCGGCGATGTCGTCACATAGACGTTTAAGCCCAGTGAGCGCTGCCCGTTAAACTCGATATCAACATCGACGTCTTCGAACGTGTCTTTGACCGTTGCCACATCACTTAGCAACAGCTCCTGGCCCGAGATATCACTGCGCAAGACAATCGATTCAAAGTCGGCACGATCATAAGCCTGACCGCGCGTCTGTATGAGAAGGTCGCCGCTGTCACGTTTCACGGATCCGGCGGGCAGGTTAATCGAAGCCTGTCTAACTGCGTTAGCCAGCTGATCAAAACTGATTTGATAGCGCTGAAGGCTTTCCTCAGAGACCTCAATGGATACCTCGTAAGGACGCGCCGTCTGCAATTCAACAATGGAAACCCAGGGTTGGCGGACTAACTCATCGCGCAGAGTCTCACCCAGCTGCTTCATCTCGCGTTCGCTGAGATCACCATAAATCTGAACACGACCCATCTGGTGTCGGTAGGTTAATTCCGTAACCGTAGGCCGCTCGGCGTCCGAGGGAAATGTACGAATCGCGTCAACGCGCGTGTTGATGTCATTGGTTAGTTTTTGCGTGGGGTAGTCACTTTCGACCTCCACCATCACAGTGGCCAGCCCCTCACGCGAGGTGGAGCGAAGCTCTTCAATGCCATTCAGATCATGGATCGCTTCTTCTATTCTGACTGAGATCTGCTCCTCAACTTCACTGGGACTCGCGCCTCGAAACTCCATGCGAATTTCGATTTGGTTAATCTCGGGCGTAGGGAAGAACTGTTTGTCGAGCTTTGGGATGCTTGCGAAGCCACCAATAATAAGCAGCACCATCAGCAAGTTTCCCGCAATCGGATTCTTGATAAACCATGTAATGGGACCGTTCATATTAGTTGACCACCATCACTTGAACGCGCAGACCGGGGAACAGCGTGTTATTCAACTCGGCAACAACAACATCACCCTCGCTTACGCCTGATATCCAAACACGCTCTTTGTCTCGATTAACGACGGCCACATCCTTACGTTCTAGTATGGATTGATCATTCACCACCAAAATATGACCATCGGGGCTCAGCGCAGTATTCGACAGCTCAATGACGCCCGGAACCGGACGCCCCACAATTTCAGCGCGCGCAAACACCCCCGGCGTGAGTGCTGGGCGCCCCTCCGCAACCTCAGGACTACCGCTGAATTCGGCGATAAGATTGGCAACTCGACTGCGGCGATCGATCTCAGCTTCGGAGCGGACGATGGGAGCTGAGAAGTTCCACACTTTATCGCCAATATTCACCGTCACAGCCGCAACGGATCCAACTAAACCACCTGACGATGTGAGTAACGACTCAGGAAGCAGCGCCA
>JAYOAN010000076.1:1496-7547 GCA_038104285.1 Halieaceae bacterium | reverse complement strand
AAACCGCACTTGTCCAAAGCAGCTCATCATAATACTGTATAAATAAACAGTATTATGATGACTTAAGTGCTCTGGCTTTGCTTACACTTTCCAAAACTCCCTCTTGAAGCATTGGCCTCCAAGCCCGTGTGCAATGACGATATTTTGCGTGTTGTAATTGAGGGACAACGCGCCATTACCTGCGACGATGAGGTTGAGGCACTCGGTGTAACGCCAGGACTCAAACAATCCACCGTGAGTGGCTTACTCAGTGGTCACCCGCTCAAACTTCTATCGAGAGAGTCGGAGGAAGAACTCAAAGTGCTCAAGCGCCTTCGGCAGTGGGCCTATTCAATCACCCCTACCCTTACGCTATGGCGAGATAATTGTCTTCAGTTAGAAGTCGGTCGCTGCTTATTAGTCCACGGTGGCTTAGAGCGCTTAATCGAAAAGATCACTGCCGAACTCGACCGGCGTGGCTTCACCACACGTATTGGAATCGGCCCAAGTCAGGAAAGCGCCTGGCTGTTCAGTCAAACCAGCCTTACCCCTGAAGCATCACAACTCGATGATGGCGCATCGTTAGAAACCCGACTGAGCTCGATTGCCCTTCACAGACTTGATGAGTTTGAAAAAGATGTGGCTGCACTCAATAAAGCCGGTATTCATCGCTTCGGCGAACTCCTCGCACTCCCCCCAGAAAGCCTAAAGCGGCGCTGTAGTCAGGCGTTTTGTAACTGGATAGATCGACTCCTGTGTCGGACCGAGGTTGCCGTAGAAGACTTTCATCCAGAACCTGAGTACAGCGATATTGCTTGGCTAGGCTACGGGTCTACAAACAATCAGGAACTCATCTACCCCATGGAGCAGTTACTTCAGGACTTCTCGCAGTTTCTGAGAAATACCCAACTGCAAACACAGCATATACGCTGGGACTTCATTGCAACTCAGGGTGAAAGCCCTGAGCTACATGTACACAGCAGTGAGTGTCATAACGATCCAGCGCGTTGGCTAGAACAATCACGCCTAAAATTAGAGCGACTCCAATTCGACGATCTCATCGAAGGTATTTCACTGACAGCCTGCGAACTCAGCTTGGCGCAACTCACAACGCAAGACCTGTTTCTGGAGTCGAAACATCAAGAGCCTTTATCACAACTCATTGACCGCCTTCGCAGTCGATTGGGATTTCAGGCGGTGTCACACGTTTATGAACGTGCCGAGCATTTACCCGAGCACTGCTCATTTATCGACGCCAATCAACTCGACGCACCAACAGCCAAGGCAAAAAACCTGCGTCGTCCCTTTTGGCTACTCGAGTCACCGCAACCCATTAGCCAGCGGGGCAATCAACTGTATTGGCTGGATGCACTGGAGATCATTAGTGGGCCTGAACGCCTAGAGGACTGCTGGTGGAGCCAACCCACAAGCCGGGATTATTACATCGCAAAAACAGGTGCCGGCCAGCCGGTCTGGATATTCCAAGACCGACACAATCGCTGCTGGTTCCTACAAGGAATCTTCGAATAGCGCAATGTTTCACTAATGTGACTCTTTTATTTCACAAATATTTCAGTTAAGTTACAGGTCTAGTAGCAAATATGTGTGGAAAAACCACGCAACGCTGTGAAGCGATAGCACGCCGTGAGGCGTAAGGAGACCAGAATGAAAACGATGAAGAACTTAGCAATAAGCCTCTGCGTTTTAGGAGGCATGTACACCTCAGGAGCATCCGCTGAGGTTGTTCAAGACTGCGTACTGAGCGGTGAAGTGGTCAGTGTAAATCAGCAGTCCTCTGAAAAGATGCGCGTCCGATTCCACAAGATGGAGCATGGCGAGCTTGCAAACTGTAATTTAAAAGGCCGAGCAAAGCGCGGTCGAGTCGATGCAGATATTACGATGGAAGGCCTTGAGCTGCCGAAAGGCTCGAAGGTCACCTATGCCTTCCAGCAGACACGGTCAGAAGCCAATTGGCAGCTGCTCAGTGTCCAACGCCCTGTTTTGCTGACGTCAAAAGACTAAGTCGCAAACAATCATTACGGCGCCACCTGGACTTCCTCCACGTGGCGCTTTTTATTGCCTGACTCCTCGGCACCATCACATCAACATTACACCACTAGGGCGTTACTGCCCGGTCGCTGGCCAAATCAACTCAGACGTATCGAATCCCAGTTGATCGCTTTTCGCCAAAAATGCTTCTCGTACCGACTCACTTACCTTGGGCTCGCGCGATAACAACCATAGATAATCGGTGTTATAGCCAGCGACAAACGCGTAGCTGTAGTCCTCAGCCAACTCAAAGACCGCGTAAGTCCCATAAAACGGACCAAAAAATGACACCTTCAGGTGAGCAACGTCTTCGGCCCCTATCGGCTTAGCAACACCCTCAGCTTGACGCCATTCACCCTTCTCCGTGTTAAACCCTTTGTTCAATACTGAAATCGACCCATCCTCATTCGCCGCATAGGTCGCTGTCACACGCTCGAGGTTGCGTTCGAAACTGTGGTCTAAGCGTGCGATTTCGTGCCAAGTCCCCAGGTAGCGCTCGGAGTCAAAGCCGGTAACTGGCGTTACGCCATCGGGCAAGCCAGTACAGGCGCTTAAGAAGAAAAGCGATAACACGCCAAGTCGCTTGAGCATGTGATGACCTCCTTTTGGTAAATCACTGACAGAGTATGAACGACTACTCATAGTGATATGAGGATTATTTCAAAAAGTCCTATACTGTATAAAAATACAGTATTTTTAAGATGTCATACGCTGAACTTCACTGCTTAAGCAATTACAGCTTCTTACGGGGAGCTTCGCACCCCCACGAGCTCGTGGAACAAGCGGCACATCTGGGCTATTCAGCACTCGCTATTACCGATGAATGCTCACTGGCTGGTGTCGTCAAAGCGCACGTGACGGCCAAAGAACTCGACTTCAAACTCATTATTGGCAGCGAATTCACCATCAGTGAGGGCTTGAAACTCATTGCCATCGCACCCTCACGGGCAGCCTACGGCGAATTATCCAGCCTCATCAGTCGATCGAGGCGGCGCAGTGAAAAAGGTCAGTACCTCACCCACCTAAGAGATATCTACTTCCACTTAAAACGCTGCTTCATCATTTGGCTCCCTGGCGATATTGCTGCAGAGCGCCATCACGCAGAGGCACTTGCAAGGCGTTGCCCGGATCGATTTTGGATTGGCATCCACCAGCTCTTAAGACATGACGACTTGTTGAGGCTCGAAGAGATACAAACACTGGCAGATGAAATGAGCGCCCCAACACTCGCTTGCGGCAGCGTTGAAATGCATTCAGCGAGCCGAAAAATGCTACATGATGTTGTCACCGCAATACGCCATAACACAGCGATACAGGACTTAGGTCCGCTACGACTGCCGAATAGTCAGCAGCACCTAAGACGGCTAGACAAGCTCATCCCGCTCTATCCTCAGGCGCTTATTGGCGAAACGCTACGTTTGGCTCAACGTTGTAACTTCAGCCTTGATGAACTGCGGTATGAATATCCCGAGGAAGTTGTACCCAAGGGCCACACTGCAAATAGTTATTTACGCGACTGTGTATCCCAGGGAGCGTCTAAGCGCTGGCCACAAGGGATTCCTTCCACCATTCACGAGCGCATAGAACGCGAACTCGCCCTCATTACCGAGCTTAATTACGAGTACTACTTTCTAACGGTATACGACATTGTCAATTTCGCGCGCACGCGAGGCATCTTGTGTCAGGGACGAGGATCAGCAGCCAACTCGGTTGTTTGTTATTGCCTACACATTACCGAGGTATCACCTGAGCAAGTTTCCTTGCTCTTTGAGCGCTTTATCTCTCGTGAGCGTGACGAACCACCCGATATCGACGTTGATTTTGAGCATGAGCGCCGCGAAGAAGTCATTCAATATATCTATCAAAAGTACACGCGCCGCCGAGCAGCGCTTGCCGCGACGGTCATCACCTACCGTTCTCGGAGTGCGGTCCGTGATGTCGGTAAAGCGCTAGGTATGGATGCAGTCTTCGTCGAAGACTTGGCAAAATCGCTCGCCTGGTGGAATCGTGAGCGCGAGCTAACCGCCAAGTTTAAAGAGCAAGGTATACAAGCTAGCAGTCAACAGGCCGATATCTTCCTACGTATGACGCAGCAAATACTGGGATTCCCTCGACATTTATCTCAACACGTTGGCGGATTTGTTATCAGTCGTGGCCCGATCTCAAACTTGGTGCCGGTAGAAAATGCCAGCATGCCCGACCGGACTGTTATTCAGTGGGACAAAGAGGACATCGAATCACTAGGATTGCTGAAGGTAGATATCTTGGCGCTTGGGATGCTCTCGGCAATCAAGAAATCACTAGCGCTCGTCCAGAGAAAAAATCCGGCCATCACGCGCATTCAGGATATCCCTAACGACGATCAGGCAACGTTCAGGATGCTTCAGACAGGCGATTCATTGGGTGTTTTCCAAATCGAATCGCGTGCCCAAATGTCGATGCTGCCAAGGCTAAAGCCCAAATGCTTTTACGATCTTGTCATCGAAATCGCTATTGTCCGGCCAGGTCCGATCCAAGGCGATATGGTGCACCCCTACCTTCGCAGACGTGCAGGGCTAGAACCGATCACCTATCCAGATCCTGCTATCAAATCGGTATTAGAGAGCACGCTAGGTGTGCCTATTTTTCAGGAGCAGGTAATTCGACTCGCAATGGTTGCTGCGGGCTTCAGCGGAGGAGAGGCCGATTCGCTTCGCCGCGCCATCACGAACTGGGGGCGCAACAGTAAGCTACTGACCTTTGAACACAAGTTAAAAGCAGGCATGTTGAAACGGGGGTATAGCCCCGAGTTTGCCGATCAGCTGTTTAGCCAAATCAAGGGTTTTGGTGGTTATGGATTTCCTGAATCACATTCGGCAAGTTTTGCCTTATTAGCCTACGTCTCAGCGTGGCTGAAACGTCACTACCCCGGTGCCTTCTACGTTGGCCTGCTGAACAGTCAGCCTATGGGTTTTTACACACCCTCACAGCTTGTCCAGGATGCGGAGCGACATGGTATTAAAAGCTTACCCATCGACGTTAATGCCAGCGACTGGGATCACCGCTTAATCGACGGAGGCCCACAGCAAAGGAATGTGATACAGCTCGGCTTGAGGTTAGTTAAAGGGCTGACAAAACGTGGTGCAGAGCAGCTCATCGACGCACGTCGTAATGGCCAGTTTGTTTCTATTCTGGATGTAAAGCGGCGCGCGAAGCTCGACAAAGACGATTTAGAGGCACTCTCTGCAGCCGACGTGTTACGAGCCCTTACCGGCAACCGGCACCAAACACATTGGGCGATTATGGCGGTTAAAGATTCACGCCCTCTACTGCCGGAAACCCAGGCGTATGACCACGATGACGTTAGTGCAATTACAGCGCCATCAACCACAGAGAACGTTATCTTTGATTATCAGAGCACAGGCCTAACCCTGCGCTCCCACCCGCTAGCGCTTCTTCGCCAGCAAAAGCCGTTCAGTCAGTGCCGTAAACAAACGGAGCTGATTAATATGGGGAGTCAGCGTTTTATTCGCACCGCAGGACTGGTGACCTGCAGACAACGTCCGGGAACTGCCTCGGGTGTCGTCTTCCTAACGCTGGAGGATGAGACCGGCAACATCAACGTTGTCGTGTGGCCAAAAATTCAAGAGCGCTTTAGAGCGGCTCTGATGACCGCACAACTGCTCCTAGTCAAAGGTACCGTAGAGTCACGAGACGGCGTCACACATGTTATTGCCAGCGGCCTCTACGACCACAGCGGCGCCCTAAGCGAGCTTGCAGTTAAGTCGCGAGACTTTCACTAGTTTCAAGCATCACGCTCCTCGGCTACACGCAGTTTAGTTCAACACTTTTCTGAAGATCGAAACCCCTCGCTGACACCAAAGATTTCTCGAATAGATTTCCACGCCCAGAGATCATAGGTGCAGCGATTATCGCGTAGAAACTGCGCGGCACACGCCACCATCACCGCATAGTTACGAGAGCGAAACCTTCCACAACCGTGACATGCGCGCACGTATTCATCGACAACATGAGTGGCTTTTT
>JAYOAN010000076.1:0-1396 GCA_038104285.1 Halieaceae bacterium | reverse complement strand
CATACCTGGCAGTCTTCTACATACGCCTGCCCTACATCTTCAGGGTTGAGAAGGACGCATATGGACTCCCAGCAGTATGGGCAGTCAATCCACGTCTCTTGAAGAGCGCGATCCACAGCGATTAACCAGCCGCCCTCAATTGGTCTCCCTCCACCTCGCGCGAGGTGAATATGAGTGCTCCGTCGGCGATGGCCGCATCGCGGAACATCTTCCTATCTTTGCGATAGTTCTGAGGATTAACCCACGGAAGCTGAGTTCCCTGACGTGGCATTTTCGGCAGCATGCGCTGCATGTAACCGGCTGAGAAGTCGTGTATCCAGTAGCGCTTCTCCATGGTCCGAGCAAGGATTTCTGGCATACGGGGAGTCGCCTGGTCGTAACCAAACTCGTCCATATGGTTTAGCACGCGACAGACCCACTCAGCTGTCAAGTCGGCACGAAGTGTCCAAGACGCATTGATGTAGCCAAAGGTCTGAACCATGTTGGGAATGTTTGAACACATCACGCCTTTGTAGGTCCATTCATCCGCGAAGTTGATAGGTTTTCCGTCAACCGCGAAGTCCGCGCCACCAAGATTCAGAAGCTCGATACCGGTTGCAGAAACAATGATATCCGCCTCAACGTGCTCACCGGAGTCAGTCACCACACCCGTTTCGTCAATACGCGAAATCGTATCTGTTACAACATCCGCCTTACCCGAGCGCAGCGCAGTAAACAGGTCGTCGTCGGGCACCAAGCACAACCGCTGATCCCAGGGGTTGTACGTCGGAGTGAAGTGCTTTTTCACGTCAACGACATCACCCACCGCCTTCTCAACCTCATCCAAGAGCATCTTTGTTACTTTCTCTGGCTTGGTACGCGTTCGGTTGTACAAGAATTGCTGAGCGACTGTGTTCTTAAATCTCACGACGCCGTAAGCCCAACTTGATGGCAGTATCGCTCTCAGGAAATTAGCAACCCGATCTACCGATGGACGCGATACAACATAGGTGGGCGATCGCTGAATCATCGTCACCTTCTCGGCCTTCGTCGACATATTGGGCACCAAGGTCATGGCAGTGGCGCCCGAACCGATCACGACTACTTTCTTACCCGTGTGATCGAGATCTTCAGGCCAAAACTGCGGATGCACCCACGTACCCTTGAAGTTTTCACGCCCCTGAAACTCGGGTTGATGACCTGAGTCATAGTTGTAATAGCCAGAGCACATCAAAAGAAAATTGCAGGTGTAGTAAACAGTCTCACCACCGGCATCGACCGTTAATAACCACGTTGCAGACTCCGACGACCAAGAGGCGCCAACCATCTTCTGCCCGAAACGCACCTTGTCTCGAATCCCATATTCATCGGCTGTCTCATTGACGTAATTCCAGATCGCAGGTCCGTCGGCGATCGC
>JAYOAN010000075.1:4072-7610 GCA_038104285.1 Halieaceae bacterium | reverse complement strand
CTCGGGGGAAATTGCATGCAAGATATATCAAAATCGATTGATGCCTGCGCCGCGCGCTACGGCGAGCAAGCCGATGCGATGCGCGAATACCTTCTAGCCGGCCAAGCTGCTGCACTTGCACTCGATAATCGTGGACCGATTGAGTTCGACGCGTCCGGCAAGCTCGCACAACCTATTTTGGACGCCTACTCGAAGTACGGGTTTTATGTCTTTACGGGTGTTCTCAGCGACGAGGAATGTGAGGACATTGAAGAGGATATGGTGTCTCTCAAGCGCTCATTCCCAACGATGCCTGATAGTGCCGTCGATGCAGACGGAAATCCGGCTTTGGGTTCCGATTCCAAAACACCGCATCTCGTTTGGTCTAAGCCGCTGGGAGATCCACTCGGTGGCACACAGTTAGCCAACGGCAGACATCAGGTCAAAATGTTCGAACCTGAGGCCACCGCTGATACACCGCTCGCTTCGCCCTTTATTTTACTTGGGTCGCTCCGTTTCTCAGATGCGTGCTTACGAACCTATGCTCACCCGGAGCTTCTGAAGGTCGCCGAGGCGATTAACGGACCAGACTTCGCCCCCTTTAACGAAGCGCTCTTTATTAAGGAGCCCGGCATTGGTGCCGCGGTCTCCTGGCACCAGGACGGGGTGACGCATTGGGATAGCCCGGACTTTGACGAGAATATCCATGGCTTTAACTTTATGGCGCAGCTATATGGCAGCACCGCCGTCAACGGCGTATGGGTTCTGCCCGGGAGTCATAAGCTAGGCAAGATCGACATCACCGAGCTCGTTGCAAAGTCTGAAAGCGAACGTATCGAGGGCGCTGTACCCCTAGTCTGTGACCGCGGAGATGTTGTCATTTGCAACCGCCAAGCACTCCATGGCTCCTTTCCCAATAGCGGCTTCGAGCCACGCCTTACCGTCAATTTTGGATTCCACAAACGCTCCTCGGTTCTAGGTGTGAAAGGCGGCGGGATCCATAGCGACGCGCAAGTGTTTGATGAGGAGATCATTGCTCGCCGCTCAAAGGTGCTGGGTTACGCCATTGCCGCGCGCAAAGAGCGCTACCCCGATGAGATGGCCTACGCGTATCAACCCTTTGAGGCGGCAGGACTCTCTTTTGCGTGGAACGATGCCGCCCGTCACGACATGCATGACTACAATCGAGACGACTTAAGCATCTGACTCGGCTCCCATCCACGTTGACGTTGTGAGACTCGATTACCGCATAGCCGTCATGCACAGAATGAGCGCCTTGGTAACACTCCTTGGGTAGACGTTAACCGAAACAATACGTTCCTCGGGTAGTGACGTAGATAACCTCAGCGGTCAGACTAGCGCCCGCGTCTTGGTAGATAGTTCGCTATCTGAGAGGCACGAACTTCCATACCCAAGGGTCACGCACTCAGTATGTCTTTGAACCAAAATCCCTACCTACCGATTGGACTCGCTCTAGGGGGCGTATTCCTCTATTCGGTTCTAGATGCGGTGATGAAAGCCCAAGGGCTCGCCATGGGCGCCTACAGTGCTATGTATTGGCGCAATGTAACCGGTGCGATTTTGGCGGCGGCGCTGTACCTGCCTGCCCGACCACCAAAACCAAGCCGCCCCGCTTTCAGGTTACACGTGATTCGCTCGGCCTTGACCGCGGTCATGATGTATTGCTTCTTCTTTGGCCTCACCCGAGTTCCTCTAGCCCAAGCAATTGGGCTCACCTTTATCGCACCCATCATCGCGCTCTTCTTAGCCTCCCCACTCCTTGGTGAGCGTATAGGTTCTCATTCGAAATTCGCGGCACTTTTGGGCTTCGGTGGCGTTATGGTGGTGGTCGGGGGTGACCTTCTGCGCATGAATGCAGACACCGACCTTCTTGGGGTAAGCGCCATGCTGGCTTTCGCTGTCATGTATGCCGTGAATTTAATCCTCCAGCGGAAGTTGGCACTTATCGCCAAACCCATGGAAATCACGTTTTATCAAAATACGTTTGTGCTACTCCTAATGACACCCTTTGCACCGTTCTTACTGTTGATGCCAGCCAATGAGTTGCAATGGGCAGGCGCCGTGCTCGCCGGCGCTGCAGCCATTGGCTCACTCATACTGATGTCAATTGCCTATCGTCGCGCTGAAGCGCAACGACTTATCTCGACGGAGTACACCGCGTTTGTCTGGGCTGCTATGTTCGGATGGTGGTTCTTCGGCGAGACAGTCAGCGCACAAACGCTTTTAGGTACAGGTCTCATTATGCTTGGCTGCGTGGTGGGTGCCCGCAAAGCGCGAAGCTAAGCTAAAACCCACTTCGCCTGCGTCATAGCATCAGTGAATGACGCCCATGAAAACCCTAGATGCTGTTTTTCTATATGATATGCGATCCCAAACGTGGGCTTCGCTCGTATAGGAAGCACTGCTTAATCACGCTAATGAAGTAATGCGATTCACCGTAATCGCACAGGTGTCTATGAAATCTCAGGTAACAACAGTTTGTGATCTCGAAAAAGAGCTGCCACCGGACGCGCCGAATGCCCCTGAATGGTTGGTAAAGGCACTTCAAGTACCCCGCGAAGAGGGTTTTATCGAGTCACAAGGCTGCGACGTCCACTATTTTCGATGGGGCAATCCTGAAAACCCACCGCTACTGCTGTTGCACGGCTTTTTAGCGCACGCCCGCTGCATGGCTTTCATCGCACCGTTTTTGGCCGAAAAATATCATGTAGTTGCTTACGACCTAACAGGCATGGGTGACTCAGGGGTTCGTGATGAGTACCCCGACAAAGTTCGAGCGCAGGAAGTTGTCGACGTTGCGCAGAAAACCGGTCTCTTTGATCACGCGCAAAAGCCCATTGTCATTGCACACTCTTACGGCGGCCACGTTGGTATTGCGGCCATGAACGATCACCATGAGCTATTCGGCGGCTTAATTATTTGTGACTTAATGGTCCTCCGGTTGGAACGCCTTCAAGCCCACTTCGCGGGTGGCAGACCGATGCGTTCTGATACCAGCCGACCCAACAGGGTGTACCCTGATTACGCGGAGGCTAAGTCTCGATTTGTGCTCTCGCCAAACCAGCCCTGTGGCGAGCCTTACCTTTTTGATTACATGGCTTATCACTCGCTCAAAGAAGTTGAGGGTGGTTGGACATGGAAATTCAGCACCAGTGTATTCGATAGTGACTTCTCACTGCGCGACCGAATTCTCAAGCAAGCCGAGGCTGTTGTTGCTGCACCCGGACGCAAGGCCTATATCTATGGCCAAGATAGCGCCCTCTTTGATGACGACTCTGCCGATTATGTGCGCGAAATGGGCGGTACGGATATACCGTTTATTGGTGTTCCGGGAGCAAGACACCACCTCATGCTCGATGAGCCTATCGCATTTGTCAGCGCGCTCCGCTCGGTACTTGCCGTGTGGGCTGCCGCCTGAGAGTTAGGAAGCGAGTCGTATATCGTCTTGTAGTGTGCTGAAGCTGATTGCTGTGAGTTGTAAATACAGCAGGCCATGCAGCGCTCATAGCCTCGTTACCGTGAAGCTCGAGTGTTAAAC
>JAYOAN010000075.1:0-3972 GCA_038104285.1 Halieaceae bacterium | reverse complement strand
GAGCTATGCACAGGTGTTTTCGGGTCTCGCCATGGACTGTATCCACAAGGAATACAGCAACAAGATTGCCCACTACATGAACAGCGACGATGATTTAAAGCCGCCCCGCGAACTCTACCCAGCGTTCTATGGCTGTTTCGATTGGCACTCCTCGGTTCACGGTCACTGGCTGCTCGTGCGATTGCTCAATACCCACGAAAGCGAGGTCGACGGCGCAGCGATTCGACAAATGCTTAATAAGAGCTTTACCGCAGAGAACATCGCCGGCGAACTTGCGAACTACACACGACCTGGCATGAAATCCTTCGAGCGCCCCTATGGCCTTGCCTGGTTGCTACAACTGACAGCAGAATTGCGGCAATCCTCCGGTGAAGATGCACAGCGCTGGCTTCATCATCTGCTGCCACTGGAGCAACAAGCTGTCTCCAATATCAGCGAGTGGCTCCCAAAACTTTCCTTCCCCATTCGAACCGGCGAACACAGCCAGACCGCCTTTGCTTTTGGGCTTATGTTGGATTGGGCGCAAATAGCGGGCGATCGAGAGTTCGAGGCGCTACTCAAGTCACGTGTGCGCGAGCTGTATGCCGGTGATGTTAAGTGCCCGCTGGCTTACGAGCCTTCGGGACAAGACTTCTTATCACCTTGTATCGCTGAAGCCGATCTCATGCGGCGCGTCCTCACCCAATCTGAATTTTCGTCCTGGCTAGCTGACTTCTTTCCAACTCTCACCGCGAAAACCGGATCTGATTGGTTGGTACCGGCTACAGTCACCGATAAATCCGACGGCAAGCTCGCACATCTGGACGGTCTAAACACCAGCCGTGCGTGGATGCTAGAGGGCATTACAAGCGCATTGCCCTTGAACGACGCTCGTCGCAAACCGCTAGAAATCGCCATCGCTACTCACCGTAAAGCCGGCCTCGACGCTGTTCTCGGCGATATGCATTACATGGGAAGCCATTGGCTGGGAAGCTTTGCAACCTATCTAGAGACCAAGCGCGGATGGGCGATAGAGGCAGGTAACTGAAAGCGCGAATGTCGTTGAGCTAGTAGCTCAAAAGACAACACAGTCGCTTATAAGTTGTTTTCGTACTCGTCAGCGAGCGACGCTTCGAACGCTTGTACCTCATCGTCGCTGATACCGAACCGGGCGCGATAAATCTCACCAAAAGACACCTTGTGCGCTGGGGTGACCCATTGCTCGGGGTCCCATAAATTCGAGCGAATAAAGGCCTTCGAGCAATGAAAGAAGCACTCCTCAATGGTTACGCGTATCGCAAGCACGGCAGACTTACCGCGGGCCGCAAGTCTCCCGAGTACAGCGGGGTCAGCAGTCAGCACCGCCTTTCCAGAAACCCGCAGCGTTTCTGTGGTGCCAGGAATACAAAACAAAACGGCCACGTTGGGGTTCGCGAGGATATTTTTGTGCCCATAGGCGAGACGGTTGCCCGGTCGATCTGGGATGAGCAACGTGCGCTCATCAACGACCTCAACGAAACCCGGCGCGTCGCCCTTGGGTGAGCCATCGCAGCACCCTTCCTCATCGGACGTGGATAGGATGATGAAAGGACTCTTGCTAATAAACTCTTGGGCAAATGCGTCTAGATAAGGAATGTTCTTCGCTTCAAGACCAGGCGATGGCTCGGCAATGATCTCGCGTAGCTGCTCAATATCAGTAATTTCCATCCGACTCCTCACACGTCTAGCTTTGCGGGACCTCAATGTCGAGATATGTTGAGAGCCCACCTTTGAGCGCTACATCGCGCTGAAGCGTATTCGGCGCACGACCACTGAGCACATTGTTTTACTTGTTCTATGTGGCCTGTGTAAAGGCTGAACGCACCTTAACGGAAAAGAGGCGAACGCGCACCGCAGAGTGCATTTGAGCTCACGCCGATTGGGAATAGGGGGGGATATGTCGCCTTTGTGCGTTAGAGGCCACCCCCCATCAGGGAGGTGGCATTTAACGCATCAGAGACAAATGCGCAGAGCTACCGCAGCGCAGCGAGATCGCCACTTAGGTGATCAATAAAGGCATCGATGGACATGGTGCCGAGGTCATCACCCTTCTGGGTTCTTACGGCGATCTCACCATTCTCCATCTCACGGTGACCTGCCACCAAAAGATAAGGCGTGGCTTGCAGCGTGTGCTCGCGGATCTTGAAGCCAATCTTCTCGTTTCGCAGATCAGACATCACGCGAACACCGCGCGCCTTCAACCGTTTCTCGACATCCTTAACGTAGTCATCCTGCTTATCGGTAATTGTCATGAGCACCGCTTGAACGGGAGACAACCAAACGGGGAACTTGCCCTCATAGTGCTCAATCAGAATACCGATAAAGCGCTCCAACGAACCAAAGAGTGCTCGGTGCAACATCACGGGGCGCTTATCACGACTACCGTCCTCATCGACGTAGCTAATATCAAAGCGCTCTGGCAGGTTCATATCCACCTGCAGTGTGCCGCACTGCCAATCCCGACCGATCGCATCGCGAAGAACGAACTCTAGTTTAGGACCGTAGAAGGCGCCCTCACCCGGGAAAAGAATGTAGTCCAAGCCCATAACGTCGAGCGCGTTACTCAGTGCACCCTCGAGCTTATCCCAAACCTCATCACTGCCGATGCGGTTCTCAGGTCGCGTCGACAACTTGATGATGACATCGTCAAAACCAAAGTCTTTATAGATATCGAGCACAAGCTTAACGACGTCGATACACTCCTGCTCCATCTGCTGCTCGGTACAGTAAATGTGCGCATCGTCCTGCGTGAAGTGACGCACACGCATCAAGCCATGCAGCGCGCCAGAAGGCTCGTAACGGTGCACCTTGCCGAACTCCGCCATGCGCAACGGCAGGTCGCGATAACTCTTTAGCCCCTGCGCAAACATTGATACGGAACCCGGGCAGTTCATGGGCTTCAGCGCAAAAATGCGCTCGTCTTCGGTTTGCGTGGAGAACATGTTTTCGCGGTAATTGAACCAATGCCCAGAGGTCTCCCAGAGACTGCGGTCCATTACATCAGGCGTGTTCACCTCAACATAGCCCGCCTCGTCCTGCCGCTGGCGCATGTAATCGAGCAGCTGGCGGAACAAAGTCCAACCCTTGGGATGCCAGAAAACCGAGCCTGGAGCATCGTCGCTGAAATGGAAGAAATCGAGTTTTCTACCGATCTTGCGGTGGTCGCGCTTCTCCGCTTCCTCGAGTTGGGTCAGGTGCTTGTTCAGCTCCTTCTTATCGCGCCACGCGGTGCCATAGATACGCTGCAACGTCTCGTTGTTGGAGTCACCGCGCCAGTAGGCACCGGCCAACTTCATCAACTTAAAAGCTTTCGGCAGCTTACCTGTGCTCGGCAAGTGCGGTCCTCGACAGACATCGAACCATTCACCCTGACGATAAACCGAGACCTCTTCGCCTTCGGGGATGATGTCCTCGATGATCTCTACTTTGTAGCTCTCACCGATATCGCCGAAAGTTTGCTTTGCTGTATCCCGATCCCAAACTTCGCGCGTGATCGCCAAATCGCGATCAACAATCTCCGTCATGCGATCCTCGATCTTCGAAAGATCGTCGGCTGAAAACGGTGTCTCGCGCGCAAAATCGTAATAGAACCCGTCTTCGATTGCGGGACCAATGGTCACCTGTGTTCCCGGGAATAGCTCTTGCACGGCTTGCGCCATCACGTGCGCAGCATCGTGTCGAATGAGCTCAAGGGCTTCTTCGCTCTTTGAGGTGATGATCGCCAGTTCAGCATCGTCTGACATAACAAACGAGGTATCGACCATCTCGCCATTGACCTTGCCAGCCAGGGCAGCCTTCGCGAGGCCTGGGCCGATATCAGCAGCGACATCAAAAACAGAAACAGGGTTATCAAATTGACGAGACGAACCGTCAGGGAGCGTAATTTGCGGCATGTTTGTTACCTCGGTCAGTGGCGGCCCACACTAAAGGCTGCTTGGCTAAAATTTGGATTGC
>JAYOAN010000074.1:0-7629 GCA_038104285.1 Halieaceae bacterium | reverse complement strand
CCCTGAGCTTTGAAGCGGTTTCGAACCACATTCAACGCCAGTAACAGGGTGAGTAAAAGATTGAGGCCTACCCAAAGCGACAGGGCGGTTAGTTGTGCTGCTTCCATGATGTCTGATCTCCTGAAACTTTTTCGTTGTTCCTAGTTATTTGTAGTTCGTTGTTTGTTCTTGTTTATCTGCCTTTACCGCACGCTCTGTTATGCAGGTCATAGAAGGCGCGTCTTTATGATTTTTATAAAACGCCAGCGTTAGCAGACTTTCTACTGACTCACGGACTGTGCCTTTATTTGAGAGCCCCGTAAACAATGTTTTTGAGCTGGCCTCTAAAGTTGAATGTCGATGAAGGAATCAGCTGAGTCATGAAAATGACCTGTAGATCCTCCTCAGGATCGACCCAGAAAATAGTGGATGCACGTCCACCCCAATAAAAGTCACCCGCGCCAACACTCGCGGATGCAACCTCATCCAGAGTCGATGCAAAGCCCAAGCCGAAACCAACACCTTCATTCGCTGTTTCAGAGAAAGCGCCCAAAGCCATTTGCGCAAGCGACTGGCCACCTGCCAAGTGATTCGCGGTCATGAGCTCAAGTGTTCTTCTCCCTACTAGCTGATAACCGTTGTACTGGCCTCCCTGACGCAACATCTCGCAGAAAGCCATGTAGTCCGCAGTCGTGCCAACCAAGCCCCCACCGCCAGAAAAGAAATTGCGACGGTGTCGGTAATGACTCGTCTCAGGGTCGTCTTCCAAGATCAACTTCTTATCGGGCATTCTCAGGTAGCACGCGGCGAAGCGATCCGCCTGTTCGTCCGTAACCCGGAAGCCCGTATCTACCATGCCCAGCGGACCTAAAATCCGCTCCTGCAAAAACGACTCAAAAGGCTGCCCCGAGATGATTTCAACCAAGGCGCCACACACATCGGTCGCCAGTGAGTAGCACCAGCGCTGTCCCGGGTCGTAAAGCAGGGGAACACCTCCAAGCTTGTCGGCAAAGTCGAGAAGTGTCTCGCCTCCCCCTCGTGCGACACCGAGGTCTTTGTATACATCGTCAACCGGTGTCTCCATGCCAGGCAGCAAACCGCCATAAGTAAGGCCTGCTGTATGACTGAGAATATGCTGCATTGTGACGGGCGAGGCAGGGCGGCGGGTGACCATTTCCTCACCTGCCCCTTCTTGCCACACACGCTGGTCACGCCATGAGGGAATGAACCTGTGGACCGGGTCGGTCAGCTGAAAACGCCCCTCCTCCCACAGCATCATCAAGGCGACAGAGGTGATCGGCTTGGTCATGGAATAAATGCGGAAAATTGTTTCGTCGCGCATGGCCTTATTACGCTCGCGATCCATGAGACCCATCGACTCAAAATAGGCGGGTATACCGTGTCGAGAAACCAAAACCTGACAACCGGGAATCTTTCCCGGATCGACGTAGTTTTCTCTCAGGTGCGTACCAATTCTCGCGAGCTTTTCTTTCTGGAATCCCGCAGCCGTCGCATCTACTTCCATGGTGTTCTACCTCATTATTCTCGGATCGAAATACCCCACGGGTAACGACCCACTTTTTGAGTAAGTGTCGCGGCGATGAATGCCGTCTCCCTACGTGTCTACCTAATAGTCGCCTCATGACGCCGGCAACGCAATTCAACGATGCGTCTGCCAAATAAATGTCTAAACTGACCCCATAAGCGAAAACAATAAGGACCAACCATGAATATGCAGCTCGCGATCATTGATCTCCTTAGAGGCATGCCTCGACCACTTCTTCGAATGCTCGCAGGCAAACCCTCGAGCATCGATGGCAATACGCTCGATCTCAACATGCACATGATGGCCAAGCTCGCTGCGAGAGGTGCCGGTGATAGTGAAGCACCCATGTCCGTCGATGCCTTTCGAGAAGCCGCTAGCGCCTACAACGGTCTCAATCTTCCCGTCGCGGATGGCGTGACCACATCGGATACGGCTTTGCCGCTACTTGGCAATCATCTTCAGGCGCGCATTTACCGACCAGCGACTCTCTCAGGACCGCTGCCTGCAGTCCTCTTTTTTCACCAAGGCGGACTCGTCATCATGGATCATCTAACCGATGACCATTTCTGTTCACTCATGGCTGCTCGCTGTAAAGCCGTTGTTATTTCTCTCGACTATCGCTTGTGCCCAGAGCATGCCTTCCCTGCACCCATCGAGGATGCTGAGGCGCTATGGCATCACGTTCAGGAAAATGCTTCTGCTATGAAGATCGATCCGCAACGGGTGGCGCTTTCGGGCGACAGTGCTGGAGGACTTATCAGTAGCAGCTTAGCTATCAGCTTACGAGACAAAGGTGGCGTGCAGCCTGCGGCTATGTGCCTTGCCTACCCCTGGGTAACCACCAACAACGAGAACCAACCCTCGCTGAGTAGTTGCGCCAATACCTTCCCCTTAACCGCTGACACCATGCACTTTTTTAATGAGCAGGTGTTTCCAGACGATCGAGAAAAAGACAGTGCACTGGCTAACCCCCTGCAAGTCGGAGACCTAAGTAAGTTGCCACCCACCGTCATTGGCACGGCGGGATTCGACCCGATTCGGGACCAAGGCAATGCCTTTGCACAGCGACTAATCGATGCAGGTAATGAGGTAGCGCATTTCTGCTTCAAGAACCTGACACATAGCTACCTCATGTTTGGTCGCGTCAGTCGCGCCGCGGAAGAGGCCTGCGAGACACTTGCATCATCGCTATCGGAGATACTCAACCGTACACACTGACTATTCTGAGCTGGGTATTATCCCACCATACGACGGGTGAGCCATCGGCTCGCCCCCATTCCAAACAGCCTGCTCAGCCGGTGCCAGGTTCTCGTTGACGAGCCGAGTACGTGGTGAAGCTCTCGTCGCTGGGTTAAGCCAAAGACCGCGGAGGCAACGGCGTCAGGCTTCATCTCCCAAGTCATGTTTTCGATATGCCGGGGGTCTAAAGAGCGGCCCATTTCAGTATCGATGACCGGCGGCTTAATGCAAGTCACGTATATGTCGTCGCTCTCCCACTCCAAATTGAGTGCCTGGGTGATGCCATCAACGTAGAACTTCGTTGCACTGTAAACCGCGAGAAGTGGAATGCCATGGATACTCGACGCTGAGCAGAGATTAATCACCATCGCGCCTTTGGTAGCCTTGAGCATCGGGTGGGCAGCGCAGGACACCAGTGTCAGACCGGTCACATTCACATCCACCATCGCCCTTATCTGACTCTCGGTGTGAGTCATTATTTCCCCACCCGACAGCACCCCGGCATTGTTGACCAAGACATCGAGTCTGCCGCCAGTAGCTTGTGCGAAGGTAGCTAAGGCTTGGTCGATGGAGGCGCTGTCGCGAACGTCGCAGAAACCAGCGACGGCGTTTTTGAATTCAGGCTCAGACAGCAACTCCTCGCAACGCGACACGTTGATATCGAACAAGCCAACTTGATATCCCTCGCGCGCGAACTGTCGCGCAATCGCTAGACCGATCCCTTGCGCAGCACCTGTGATAAATACTGTCTTCATATCTCACCCCGCTCTCTTTTTTCTTTCTCTTTTTTCTTTCTCGTTGCCTTTCTTATTGTTTTTTTCGTTGGCGCCGCAGTCACTATGTTGTTCTTTCTTCTCGATCGAACACGGCTACTTATTGTGACCGCGTTCTCTTTGAGGCCATCTGACAACGATGCATCAGTAGAGCACGGATAAAGATTTAGCCCAAGCGGACACAAAATTTACTTCCCAGCTCTTCCCAGCCTGCAAAAAAATACGAATACTGCGCCCCTTCAGTGAACCGGTATAAATAATAAGAATGAAATGGCCCCGTCTTGGCGATGCTGTACCTCAGCGAAAGCACCCTATTCGAACCTTGATTGGTCGTTTGGTTTTCAAACTCATTGGGTGGAAGCTCGAGGGAAACCTGCCAAACCGATCAAAACTGGTCCTTGTGGCCCTGCCACATAGCTCAAACTTTGATTTTATTCTGGCACTGTCTGTTATCTGGGGGTGGGGGCTCAAGCTCAACTACATGGGCAAGCACACACTCTTTAAATTTCCTCATGGCTTCTTCTTCAGAGCGGTTGGTGGGATTCCCGTAGACAGACGATCGCCACAAGGATTGATCGAAAAAATGACAAGCGAATTTAACGCTCGGTCATCACTCATGCTCGGTATCGCACCCGAAGGAACACGCAACAGTGACGGCACGTTAAAAGCGGGTTTTGCCCGTATTGCCATGGCAGCGTCAGCACCGGTGGTCCCCGTCATCGTAAATTACAAAACGAAGACGCTTACCTTAGGAGCGCTCATCACCGATTTGAGCAGTGTCGACAGTATTATCGCAGCGGTGAAAACGCAGGGCCAGAGCGGTCATCGGAGAGCGCCAGCTTTGCTTTAGGTCAAACCAGCGATTTGTTGACCTCTTTTGCCACAATCTCAAACAAACCCACCATGTGGCGCGCAAGCGGGGTTGTGTAAGTCTCACGCTTAACCAACAGCGCACTCTTCCACTCGATGGAAAGAGGTAGTGGCAACTCGACCAAATCACCCGACTGGACCTGAGCGGCAAAGACCGCCCTTGGGCCCATGCAAATAGCATCGGATGACAACGTCAGTGACCTCAACGAGTCGTAGTTATCCGAGATAATCTTTAAGTTGTTGAAAGTGAGGGGGATATTCTGACCTCGCACCGTTCCTTGGGCCTTTGGTGAAACTAGAGGATATTGCGTCAGTGCCGACTCTGTAATCACCTCACCACACAGGGGATGGGACGCACGAACAACCGCAACAATCCGATCGCTGACCATCTCGAAACCGCGAACATGATCGGTTGATTGCTCGGAAGCCGAGAAAGGGCCAACAATAATGTCGAGCTCAGCGTCGGCGAAGAGTTTGAGCAAGGTCTGATCGTCTTCCGCAACAATCGAAACTGACACCTCACCCGTTGTCTCGAGGAAGCGGCTAAGAACTTGTGGCAGCATCAGCTGTTCCACGATAGGCCCCACCCCTAATCGAAGCTCGCCCGAGTCTAGTGATGTCATCAACTCCACGTGACGCTTGATGTCGCGTAACTGAGATCTTGCTTGATGCGATTGCGCAAGCACATAGTCGGCCACAGGGGTGGCCACCAACCCAGTTGAATAGCGGAAGAACAATTCAGCCCCCAAATTGCGCTCAAGCCGAGCGAGCCGCTTACTCAATGTTGGCTGCGATATCGACAGCTCGACACAGGCTTTGGAAAGACTGCCCGTTCTGTGGACCGCGTCAATCAGTTCAATGTCGCGAATATCCATGGGTGCTCACTGTTTCGACGTTAACAACACAACTTGATATTCATTTATTTTAGTAAAACTCATAAAACTATTCATTAGTTTTGGTACTGGATGCTTGTTACGGTGTAAAAAAATAAAGGAACATCTATCAGAATGGACACACCAAAGGTAACCATCTGGGGGACCCGCACACCGCGAAGCTTGCGGCCACTGTGGATGGCTGAAGAGCTAGGCGTTCATTACGAGCACAAGCCCATAGGACCAAGAACCGGCGAAACGCAAACCCCCGAATACCAGCAGCTGAATCGGAAGCAGAAAATTCCTTTTATGCAAGACGGAGACGTGAAGCTATCGGAGAGTCTGGCGATTTGCCGCTACCTCCGCGATCAGTATCCGTCCGATCAAGTACTGACCCCGCAGGACAACGTTACCAAGGCAAAAGAAGACGAATGGTGCTGCTATATCTACGGCGAACTGGATGAGACAAGCTTGTATGTGATGCGCCGACACGGCGATCTCGGCATGATTTATGGCGAGTCCGAAACCACCGTCAACGCGTCGCGTGCCTATGCCGAGAAACACTTTGAAGTCGTAGGTCAGTTGCTGGAGAAGCGTCCTTATTTGGTGGCCGATCAATTTGGGCTTGCCGACCTATTTTTAATCTCATGCATAGACTGGGCAAATGCCTACCAGGTCGCTCTGCCAGACAGTCTCCATGCCTATCACGCTCACATTGCTGAACGCCCTGCGTATATGCGAGCTATGAAACTCAACTATCCTGACCTTTTTGGAGGTGAATAATGGGTGCACTAGACGGATTAAAAGTCCTCGATCTAACCAGCATGGTCTCAGGACCCGTTGCCGCGATGATGATGGCGGACCAAGGTGCGCGTGTCATCAAAGTAGAGCCACTTGTCGGTGAACAGATGCGACACATTGGTGGAAAGCATAACGACGTGTCACCCGCCTTTTACTCGTGTAACCGCGGTAAGGAATCGATTTCTCTGGACCTCAAATCCGAAGAGGGAAAAAAGATCCTTCACGAGCTGGCGACGGATGCCGATGTCTTCATCCAGAACTTTCGCCCTGGTGCAATTGAGCGAATGGGCTTTGCCGAAGACGTGCTTCGTGAAAACAATAAAAAGCTGATCTATGTCTCTATTAGCGGGTTTGGCGAGAGCGGTCCCTACTCACAAAAGCGCGTGTACGATCCCGTGATCCAGGCATTGTCCGGTGCCACTGATATCCAGATGGATCGCGCATCAGGGCGACCACAAATGTTTCGCATCATTCTCGCCGACAAAATCACGTCATTGACTGCCGCACAGGCGATTAGCTCAGCGCTCTATGTGCGCGAAAAGACCGGCGAGGGCCAACACATTCGCTTGTCCATGCTAGAAACCATGTTGTCCTTCTTTTGGCCCGAGGGCATGGCGGGACTTACCTACGGGGACATGGAGTTCGACGTAACTAAACTGCAGGGCACGCAGGACCTCATTTACGAAACGCAAGATCGCTACATCACTGCAGGGGCCATCTCCGACAAAGAGTGGGCAGGTATGTGCCGAGCACTCAGCCGCGAGGATCTCATTGAGGACCCGCGCTTCAAAACGGCTGGTGACCGATTTGTGAATGTCGAAGAGCGCAAACAAATTACTGCCGGCGAAATCAAGAAATGGGGAAGCAATGAGGTACTCGAGCGACTGGATCGCGAGGGTGTCCCTTGCGCCCCGCTGCTTACTCGCATGGAACTAATGGATCACGACCAGATCCTCGCTAATGAATCCATTAACAAGACTTCCTACGAGGGATTCGGCGAGGTCCGCCAAGCGCGTCCCGCAGCACGCTTTGACAAAACACCGAGCGAGATCGCAGGACCGGCACCCAAGCTCGGCGAGCACGGCCCGAGCTTACTCGCCGAACTTGGCTATGACGAAGAGACCATCGAGTCACTCATCGAAAACGGCCGCCTTAAGATCGACCATTAAGCATCGGAGAACACTGACATGAAAAAAGTATGTTTGATTATCGGCGCAGGCGCGGGGATTGGTGGTTCAGTCGGCGCTAAGTTTGCAGAAAACGGCTATCACGCCGCACTCTGCCGTCGCAGTGACGCAGAAGGATTACAAAAGCTCGTTGATGGCATTGAATCAAATGGCGGCACCGCTTCAGGCCACATGCTCAACGCCGTCGAAGAAGGTGCTATTGAAAAACT
The DNA here is from genome assembly GCA_038104285.1 of Halieaceae bacterium. Classification (GTDB taxonomy): domain Bacteria; phylum Pseudomonadota; class Gammaproteobacteria; order Pseudomonadales; family Halieaceae; genus Luminiphilus. The sequence continues at coordinate 153 of JAYOAN010000074.1, read as the reverse complement.
CGTCGAAGAAGTCGAGCAAATTGGCCCCATCGAGGTTGTGCTCTTCAACCTTGGCGCACAGATCGGCAACCGGTCACTCGAGAGCACCGCGCTAAAAACCTTTGAACTGGGATGGCAGATGGCGTGCATGGGTTTATTCCGACTCGCTAAAGC
>JAYOAN010000073.1:0-7854 GCA_038104285.1 Halieaceae bacterium | reverse complement strand
GTTGGGCAACATGAACGACGAATGGTTGGAGCGTTATTCGCGCCAGATTTTGCTAACAGAAATCGACTTTTCAGGGCAGGAGGCGATTGCCTCTGCCTCCGTGGCTATTATCGGTTGCGGTGGGCTGGGGTCGATGATTGGGCTGTATCTGGCTGGCGCCGGAATTGGTGCGATTACCCTTATCGATGATGATGTTGTGGAGCTCAGTAACCTGCATCGCCAGCTTGCGTTTCGCGAGACCGATCTTGGCAAGCCAAAATCCGAAGCCCTGGCGCGTCAATTATGCGCGCTCAATAAAGACGTGACGATAACGGCAGAGCGCTATCGATTTGGGACTGACTCAGACCGTGATGAAGCGTCTCTGAAAGGCATTGATTTGGTGCTCGATGCAACCGATAACCTAGAGGCGCGTCACCACATTGAGGCGATCACCCGTGCCCTAGGTTTACCGTGGGTTATGGGGGCTGCCACCAGACTTCACGGGCAGGTCGCGGCGTTTAGCCGGTCCAGAAGAGAGGGGTGTTATCAGTGCATTGCACCTGTGGCTGACGCTCAAAGGACCGCGGATTGCCGGAATGAGGGTGTCTTGGGGCCGGTAATAGGCATCATTGCTGCATGGCAAGCACAAGATGCACTGTTGTCGCTTGCAGCGAAAGAACCGCCTGCCTGGGGTGTCTTACGTATTTACGATGCAAAAGAGCAGCGTATTGATAAGCTTGCTATTGGCCCAGTTGATGGATGCGCCCATTTTTAAAACCTCAAGGCTGGCTACCTCCCTGCTGACTTTCCAGAAAATGGTTATTTCTTCGTTGGATCGAGTGGCGGTGAGTCCCTTCACAACTTGATAGGTCTCGCCTCGGTCTGCTTTTTAGTAGCGGCGCGACTGATGATGCTTTTTGTACAGTGACTCTTGGCGTTGCTTGTTAAAACACGTGACTGGCTTCGCTTTTTTCAGCACGCGACCTAAGTAGCTATTTAGGTGTTGGCGACTGTCGTTGCTTTACATGTTGGCGACTGTCGTCGCTAGGCTTCGGCCATAAAATCTCTGGGTAAGGGCTGTCTCAAGAGGCCTATTAGCTTGATAGCTATCATGCCTGAGGCCACGCCTACGCCCACAATGATGCCCACCCAAAAGCCCGCTGCACCGTCCGAAGCGTTGTCAGAACTCATGATGCCGAGGTAATAGCCGAGAGGGAGTGCGATCAACCAGTACGCTATCATCGACGCGATAAACGGGAAGGTTGTTTTCTTGTAGGCCCGCATTGAAAACGAGCCCACAATTTGCACGGCGTCGATCATAACGAACAGGGCGGCGAAACTCAGTAGGCGCACCGCAAGTAGCGACATATCCGTCGATTGTGTGTACATCGACACGATGAGGTTGGGTAGCGACAGCAGTACGACCATGGTTGTAGCACCGACAGCGACTGAATAGATAGTCCCCGCCTTGAGCGCACGGTACACACCGGGTTTATCCTGAGCACCAATTGCATGGCCCATTCTCGTCGCCATCGCACCACCAATGGCGAGCATAGGGATGTAGAACATATCCCAAACGTTGAACGCGATTTGATGGGCGCCAATAGCGACATCACCGAGTGACGAAACTAAGAGGGCAATCCCTGTGAAAACAGCGGTTTCGAGAAACATGGTCGCGCCGACAGGGAACCCGAGAACCAGAATCGATTTTATCGCAGTGGGGTCAGGAGCAACGGGTGTCCAGGGTGGAAGATACTGCTTCAGGGATTGTTTATTGAGCACGTAGACCGCAATGATCAGGGCCGATAACCACATTGAGATGGCTGTGGCGATGCCGCAGCCTTTGGCTCCCATGGCTGGAATATCGCCGAACCCAAAAATAAACATGTAATTCAGGGGGATATTCGCAAAGAACCCTATGACAGCCGCAACCGCAAACGGCGAGGTGATGCCAATTCCCTGAGTGTGATACCTAAGCGCCATAAATATCCCGATGGCGGGCAGCCCAAAGGCCACCATACGGATGTACTCCCCGGATTTTTGTGCGGTGAGCGCGTCGATGCCCAGATAGGGAAGCCCTACAGGGCTGATGTAGCAGACAGGTGCGACGAGCAAACTGAGTAACACCGCTACCCAGAGTGATTGGGGAAGTTGGTCTCTGATGCGTTGAATACGACCGGCCCCAAAGTCCTGCGCGATGATGGATGACGAGGCAAACATCATTCCAAGAACAATGAGATACAGCGGTAGCCAGATATGAAACCCAATGGCGATGGCGGCTAGGTCTTTGTCTCCAAAACGGGCGGCCATGATGGTGTCGACAACACCTGTACCCATCTGGGCTGCCTGGGCTAATAACAGGGGCCAGCCGATACGCCAGAGTTGCTTCATCTCGGACGTCAGTGATGTGGATGTTCGAACCATGAAGCCTCTCTCTCGACGTGCTTGAGGTTATCACGAGGGCGTTGCAGCGGTCCTGCTTTATTGATGGGGGCAAGTGACGATATTCGTTGCAACGGTCCGACAGATGGGATCGAAGAAAACTATCCGCCCAAAGCCCGTGGTCAGAGACTCAAAACGGGTCAAGTTGTTCTGCTATCTGTGAGTGAATCGCACCCGCAGCAAGCTCGGCGGTAGATGAGGGCGAAATAAGCGGGGTGTTAAGGGGGCAGTGTGCTATGCTCCGGCCTCTTTTATCAGGACCCCATTGCAATTGTCTGAAAACACCGCCCAAACGCCGGAAAACACGGCACTCGCAAACGAAGATATTTTATTCGAATCGCTTGATCTCGATGACACGCTGATGCGCGGCATCAAGGGCCTGGGGTTTGAGAAATGTTCACCGATTCAGGCGAAGATTCTGCCTTATACCCTCGAGGGGCATGATGCTATTGGAAAGGCACAAACCGGGACCGGAAAAACCGCTGCCTTCCTGATTACCTTATTCAACGATTTGCTAAACAATCCTATTGAGGGTGAGCGTTATCTTGCTGAGCCGCGTGCTGTGGTGCTCGCACCCACTCGCGAACTGGTCATGCAGATTGGAGATGATGCGCGTCAATTGGGTAAGCACACTGGTCTTAATACGGTCACGCTGATCGGTGGCGCCGACTATGCCAAGCAGCTGTCCAAGGTGAACGATCGCGTCACCGATATTGTCGTTGCGACGCCGGGGCGTTTGATCGACTTCATACAGCGTGGCGACATGTTCTTGGATCGCGTGGAATCACTCGTTTTGGACGAAGCTGATCGTATGCTTGATATGGGGTTCATTCCTCAGGTTAAGCGCATCGTGAGGTCAACACCGAGAAAAGAGGATCGTCAGACCTTATTGTTCTCCGCCACATTTAGTCAGGACATCATGAACCTTGCACGTCAGTGGACGTTTGATCCTATCACCGTCGAAATCGAACCAGAGCGAGTGGCTACAGAGAATGTTGACCAGCGTGTCTATCTTTTGGAGAGCCGCGATCGGCTCAATGTTCTGAAGCGGATTCTTGCCGAACCCGACGCTACGTCGGTCATTGTCTTCGCAAATCGCCGAGACCAAGTTCGTCGCGTCTACGAGAGACTGCAAAAGCAGGGGCTTGAATGCGGCATCTTGTCGGGAGAAGTCGCACAAGTTAAGAGGACTAAAACCCTTGAGCGCTTCAAGTCCGGTCATATACGGGTGCTGATTGCAACCGACGTTGCGGGTCGTGGTATCCACGTCGATGGTGTCAGTCATGTTGTTAACTACGACCTACCGGAGGACCCGGAAGATTACGTTCACCGCATAGGACGAACTGGCCGAGCGGGTGAGAAGGGTATTTCCATCAGCTTTGCCAGCGAGGACGATGCCTTCCTCCTGCCTGAAATCGAAGCGCTGTTAGGTGAGCCGTTGAAGTGTTCTCAGGTTCCTGAGGAACTGCTCGCTGATTAGTTCAATCGTCTGCAACCTAGCTAGACGAAGACCTTGTCTCCGAGTGAAGCCTCTTAGTAACCCGTTCTTGATGGTCCTGAGGGTCGCTATCCCCAGAATACTCTCCTAATCAGACGGGCTGCGGTTTCAGGCCGACGCTCCGGGTGTGCTATTGCCAGCGGTGTTAGCTATCGGAGATGCCTCAATTCCTCACACCAAAGCAACGTCGCACCTGCGACGGCTGCCGGGATAAGGATCAGATTCAGGATGGGTAGCCCAGAAACAAAGGCCACGACAACGCCGAAGGTGATCGATGCTGACCGTCGCGCGCTACAGGCGTCGCGCACCTCGCTGAAGGGGAGACGATGGTTATCCATTGGGTAGTCAACGAACTGCAGGGACATCATCCACGCGCCAAGCAAAATCCACAAAAGCGGTGCAACAATGTTTACTGCCGGAATGAAGCTAATTATGAGCACTAACAGCGCCATCGGAATGTAGTGCATGATTTTCTGAATCTCGCGGATAAATCCCCTTGGGATCGCGAGCACTGTTTGCAGAGCCGATGAATCATTAACGATACGCTCGCCTGTCACGTGCTCCTCGACCCGTTCAGCGAGCAAGCTGTGAAAGGGTGACGTTAGAAACAGCACAATGAAGATCGATATGTAGCCTGAGAGCAGTGCTCCAAATAGCCAAATTAGTGGTGCGACTATCCAGCTTATGAACTCCCAATCACCCACAATATTGCTGCTGTATTCGATATAGAGTCGCGACATGGCTTGGTAAATGGCGCTGGCCATCAATGCAAAAACTGCAACATTAGCGAGTAGCGGGATGATCACGAAGCGACGAAGCCCCGGTTGTGTGAGTAACCCCATACCTCGGAAGAAGTAGCCAAACCCTGAAAGTGAATTCGTCATTAATACTAGTCTCGACCAAATTTGTTGCGCGCTGAAACGCATCTCTTACGTATGCTGTGACTATACTATGAAGCGGTGGCTGTGGGATGAGTCTGATTCTTTTACGATTCATTGCTCCAGCTATTTGTTAATGAAATAGGCGCCAGACTTCAGTCAGTGATGAGAGAGCAAATCTGTGCAGGATGACAATTTATTTGCCAGCGAAATGAGCGGCGTTAAGCCACTTAATCGTGATCCACGAGAGCGATTAGTGAAGACGGATCGGACTGACAGTGCGGTCAGAAGACAGGCAGCTGTTGCGTCACCTTCGCGATCGGATAACAAGCTGACCGATGATGGTATACCGCCGCTCGACGCGTGGTATGTTCTCGAATTCAAGCGTCCCGGCATTCAGAATGGTGTCTATCGCAAGCTGCGCTTAGGACACTATGACATCGAAGCTCGTCTAGACCTTCACCGTATGACCGTCGCTGAAGCGAGAATTGAGATCTGGTCTTTCTTTAAAGAAGCTCGTCGACTTGGTCTTCGTACCTTGCTCATTACCCACGGGAAAGGTCTAGGTAACAAGGAGAAATCGGGCTCCGGTGTCTTAAAAGGCTATGTTGAACACTGGCTAAGGGACATCGAGGACGTCCAGGCGTTCCACTCTGCTCAGCCCCAGCACGGCGGTACAGGTGCTGTTTACGTTATGTTGAGGAAGAGCGAGGAAAAAAAACGCGAAAACCGCGAGCGCTTTCTCAAAGGGCGCGTACAGGACGTCTAACTGAGTCACTACCCGGAACCAGGTGAGCCTGTTCGCTGAGTAACGCTCGTTAGCTGAGTTTGTCCTTCAATAGTTGGTTAAGCATTTGAGGGTTAGCTTGTCCTTTTGAGGCTTTCATTGCCTGGCCCACAAAGAAACCAATGAGTTTCTTCTGTTTCCCCTCATCCGCTGCTCTGTACTGCTCAACCTGCGCCGGATTATTTGCGATGAGATCATTGACGATCGTCTCCAACGCACCTGTGTCGCTGACCTGCTTTAGACCCTTTTCCTCGATGATATTATCGACGTCGGACTCCCCACCCCAAAGAGCATCGAACACGGTTTTTGCCATTTTGCTGGATAGCGTACCGTCGTCGATCCGTATAACGAGGTCCGCGAGCGCCTCAGCGACTAGCGGGCTATCATCAAGTGTTATGCCCGACTTATTTAGGTTCGCGCTGACGTCACCCAATATCCAGTTCGCCGCTGATTTGGGGTTGTTGCAGCGTGCTGATACGGCTTCGAAAAACTCTGCTATCCCTCGGTCCTGGGTCAAGAGCGATGCGTCGTATTGGCTTAGCTCGAGCTGATCTGTGAACCGTGCTCGCTTGACCGCCGGCAGTTCGGGAAGTTCTGCTCGGATCCGTTCGATGGTTGCGTCATCGACAACCACAGGCAAAAGGTCCGGGTCGGGGAAGTATCGGTAGTCATTCGCGACTTCTTTCGATCGCATTGAGCGCGTCTCATCCGCATCAGGATCGAATAGTCGTGTTTCCTGCGTAACGGCTTTGCCGCTCTCAAGAATGTCTTGTTGACGCTCAGCCTCGACGTAGATGGCTCGCTCGATAAAGCGGAAGGAATTAATGTTCTTGAGCTCCGTGCGCGTCCCGTATTCCTCCTCGCCCTCAAGTCGCAATGAGAGATTGACGTCGCAGCGCATCGAGCCCTCGGCCATATTGCCGTCTGAGATCCCGAGGTAAGTCACGAGCGCATGCAAGGCTTTTAGGTAGGCCACAACCTGCTCGGCTGTTCTGAAGTCGGGTTCGGTGACCACTTCCAATAACGGGGTGCCTGCTCTGTTCAAATCGATGCCTGTTTGATCAGGAATCGCGTCATGTACTGATTTGCCAGCATCCTCTTCGAGGTGCGCACGTAGAATTCTGACAGGGAATATCGATCCGTCTGGCATGGGTACGTCAAACACACCTTCCTTTACGATAGGTTCGAAAAACTGTGAGATTTGATAGCCCTTGGGAAGGTCGGGATAAAAATAATTTTTTCGGTCAAAGCGCGAGACCTTGCCGATCTCTGCGCCAACACCGAGTCCAAAAATAATCGCTTTAGTGACGGCCTCGTGATTAAGCACGGGTAGTGTTCCCGGAAGTGCCATATCGAGCGGATTGGTGTGATTGTTTGGATCGGCACCAAAAGTGGTTGAAGAGGACGAGAAGATCTTCGATCGCGTCGCGAGCTGAAGATGAACCTCCAGCCCCATCACTTTTTCCCAGCGCATCAGTGACTTTCCTCCATGATTGGCGTCAAGCTGTGCCATGTTGTTCGCTGTTGAAATTGGTGCGCGAGTTTCAAAATATCGACCTCGCCAAATCGACGACCGATCAATTGCATTCCAACGGGAAGACCGCCGACGAGTCCAGCGGGAACACTCATTGCGGGGAGGCCGGCAAGGTTTGCTCCGATGGTAAAGACGTCTTCCATGTACATGTCAGTGATGGACTTGGACGTGTCATTTAAAACAAAGGCAGTGTTCGGGGCTGACGGTCCTGCGATCACATCGACCCGTGACAAGACATCTTCGTATTCTTGCGCGATGAGTCGGCGGACCTGTTGTGCTTTCATGAAATACTGATCGTAAGACGCGGCAGAGAGCGTGAAAGCACCGATGAGAATACGGCGTTTTACCTCTTCCCCAAATCCTTCACTGCGGGAGCGGAGGTACAAGTCTTGAAGATCCGTTGGGTTCTCGCAGCGGTAACCGTAGCGCACGCCGTCGTAGCGCGAGAGGTTCGCCGAGGCTTCGGCCGGCGCGATAATATAATACGTTGAAACGCCAAGTGACGTTGACGGCAGCGATACCTCTACCAATTTGGCACCCATTTGCTCGAGTTCTGCTAGGCTCGCTTCAATGGCCGCAGCGACATCGGAGTTCAAATCGCTCGAGAAGAATTCTTTGGGAACGCCGACTCGCATACCCTCAATCGTGTCTGTCAAATGCAAGGCGTAACAAGGTACAGGCTGATCTACACACGTCGAATCGAGTGGGTCGGCACCCGCCATAGCCTCGAGCACTA
>JAYOAN010000239.1:0-1519 GCA_038104285.1 Halieaceae bacterium | reverse complement strand
AGGCGCAGGCGATTTTCATCTCGTCATTAATCGTGGTCGCGCCGCAGTCGAGTGCACCGCGAAATAGGAACGGGAAGCACAGGACGTTGTTTACCTGATTCGGGAAGTCTGATCGCCCTGTGCCAATGATCGCGTCGGGCCGTGCCTCGCGTGCAAGGTCAGGGTGAATCTCCGGATTGGGGTTCGCCATGGCGAGAATCAATGGATTCGGTGCCATTTGCTTAACCATGTCTTGGGTCACGCAATCACCGGTCGACAGACCGAAGAAAATGTCTGCGCCTTCCATAGCCTCTGCCAATGTGCGCTTGTCAGTTTTGCGTGCGTAGCGGGCTTTAAATTCGTTCATGCCCTCCTGACGGCCCTCGTAAATGAGGCCTTTGCTGTCGCACATGAAGACGTTCTCACGCTTTAAGCCCAGGCTTACGATGAGATCTGCGCAGGACATACTCGCCGAGCCGGCACCCGAGATGACGAGTTTGACCTCTTCCATCTTTTTGCCGGTGAGCTTGAGCCAGGAGATCACGGCCGCCGTCGATACTACAGCCGTGCCGTGTTGATCGTCGTGGAAGACGGGGATGTTCATTCGCTCGCGCAGTTGTCGCTCTACGTAGAAACACTCGGGCGCTTTGATGTCCTCGAGTACGATGCCACCGAAAGTGGGTTCGAGGGCTGCGATAATGTTCACGAGCTTTTCGGGGTCGGTCTCATCGATTTCCAAATCGAAGGTATCGATGTCTGAGAATTTCTTCATCAACACCGCTTTACCTTCCATAACGGGCTTCGAAGCGAGCGCGCCGATGGCCCCAAGGCCTAAAACAGCGGTGCCGTTACTGATAACGGCTACCAAGTTGCCGCGGGCAGTTACCTTTGAGGCGTTTAGTGGATCTTCGACAATGTACTCGCAAGCGTGTGCAACGCCCGGCGAATACGCCATTGAAAGGTCGGCTTGTGTTTCAAGAGGTGTGGTTGCTCTTACCTCTAGCTTCCCCGGTTTTCCCTCAATGTGATAGTTGAGGGATTCCTCTTTAAACGTGGGCTTATCCATCCCGAACTCCGATGTGTGAGTGATAACTGATATGACAACGCGGGTTGTCGATGGGGCTACTGTTGCTCTATTCGGCGACGTCAACGCACCATCTAAATGATGACGCCAAGTGAAACATGAATTACAGCACCAGATCGTGCTTAGTACCTATTCTGTGACTTTTTGCGTCAAATACCCCGTCTAGTACGAGCGCCAGCGGTGAATGGCTGAATGTTCTTGATTCAACGGCGGTTTTTTTCTGGTCACTTTTGCTGCCTGCTTAAAAATTGGGATTTTTTTCCCAAATTACTTGAATATTTTATTTTTGGGATTATATTCCCAAATATGGAAACACAAGAACAAACACTTCGAGCGATGAATCAGGCATTGAGGAAGGTGCTCACCCCACTTGTGCGCGTCATGATTCGTTTTGGGTTTTCGTACGGAACCTTCTCGGAAATTGCTCGTTCAGTCTTTGTTGAGCAGGCCTACCAA
>JAYOAN010000238.1:0-1534 GCA_038104285.1 Halieaceae bacterium | reverse complement strand
ATGAGTGCTTTGCGAAAAGGCAAACTTGAATTGCTAGACGCGGAGTCGCTGTCAGCGGTAGACAATCCGATTCTTGCAGCGGCCTTCGACTAATGAGCGTTAATGTTGTCTGGTTCAAGCGTGATTTGCGCCTGAGTGATCATGCGTCGCTCGCTCGCGCGATCAAGCTCGGTGGCGAGACGCTCCTGATCTACATTCTAGAACCCGATTTGGTCAGCAATGCGCATTACCGCGGACGACACTGGCAGTTCATTGCCCAATCGCTCGCGGATATGCAAAGCAGACTTAAGTCATTCGGACACCCGCTGGAAATCGTTGCAGGGAATGCGCTCGATGTGCTTGCCTTGATTAACGAGAAGCTAGGTATCCAAACCCTGCTTAGCTACGAAGAAACAGGCCTCGACGTCACCTTTCAGCGCGACCTTCAAGTGTCCCGATACTGCGCGAGCAGAGGTATTGACTGGCAAGAGTTCCAAACCAACGGCATTCAGCGAAAGCGTAAAGATCGTAAAGGTTGGAATCGCAGCTGGCAAAGAGTGATGACTGCCGAGTGCCACGAGGTCGAACTTGCGGCCCTAAAAACACTCAGCTTGTCCGGCCACGATCAGCTTGAAGCATTGCGAAGTAGTCGACTCGAGCAATGGCGAAACCAGCAAAACGAGATGCAGGTAGGTGGGCCAACAGAGGCCGCTCATGTGCTCGATAGCTTCCTCAACGATCGAGGCTGGGGCTACCAAAAATTCATCTCAAAACCAGAGCAGAGTCGGACGCACTGCTCACGTCTATCACCCTATCTCGCCTGGGGAAATTTGAGCATGCGCGAGGCTTACCAGGCCCTGCAACGGCAGGAAAGGCGTCACGGCTGGACGCGAGCAATGAGCGCCTTCGAATCTCGGCTTCACTGGCACTGCCACTTCATACAGAAATTCGAGATGGAATGTCGCATGGAGTTTGAAGACATCAATCGCGGCTATGCCGCCCAGCCACGTGGTCGCGATGATGACTTGGTGACCGCGTGGAAAGAAGGCATGACGGGCTACCCCTTAATTGATGCCACCATGCGTGCGCTCAAGGCCACGGGTTATGCGAATTTTCGTTCAAGAGCGATGTTGGTGAGCTTTCTAACCCACCATCTCTGGCAGGACTGGCGAACAGGTGTCACCCACTTGGGCTCCCTATTTCTCGATTTCGAGCCGGGCATTCACTACCCACAGATGCAAATGCAGGCTGGGGTCACGGGAATAAACACCATCCGTATTTACAACCCGATTAAGCAATCCCTCGATCACGACCCCGACGGCGCATTCATTCGGAAATGGGTGCCGGAGCTAAAGGACTTACCCACCCCCTTGGTTCATCAGCCGTGGCTTATGTCACCCATGGAGCGGATGCTCGACCCAATTGACTATCCCGAGCCGGTTGTCGACCTAAAAACGTCATACAAACGCGCGCGCGATACTCTTTGGCAGCTCAAGACAGATCCCATGGTAGCGATTGAAAGAGAGCGTATACTCAACCAACACGTTGAGCGGCG
>JAYOAN010000072.1:0-8117 GCA_038104285.1 Halieaceae bacterium | reverse complement strand
TGGGCCGTCGCGCTGCTGATAAAGCGCGTATTTTTGCCGACGAGGCAGTGACGCGCACGCGAAGGAAATTACAGGCCATGGGTGCGGCGGATTTTGACGAGGTCGCCATCGATATTTTTGGTGAAGAAAACTTCTGGGGCAATCATGCTGCTGTCTCAGATACTCGCGAGGTGGCCCTGAAAGTCGCTTGTAAACACCAAGATGCGCGCGCTGTGGGGCTCTTACTCCGTGAAATGACCGGCTGTGCGTTGGGCGCTCCGGCAGGCATGGCGTTTTTTGCGGGAGCGCGAGCTAAGCCCTCGCCAGTAATTCGCTTATTCTCGCTACTGGTTGATAAATCAGCATTGTCTATCAAACTAATTGGCAGTGACGGCGAGACGGATTTCGCAGCACCCGCGACAACATTGGATATCTTGCCCGTTGAAATTGGTCCAATTCCCGAGGCAGTCTCAGCTCAGAATTTGATTGAGGTGCCGCTAGAAACGCTGGCCTGGGGGCGCTCGGGTGATAAGGGCGATAAGGCAAACATTGGTATCATCGCCAGGAAGGCCGAGTATCTGCCTTGGATCGCCAAGGTACTAACAACCGATTACGTCGCTGATCGCTTTGCGCACTTTATGACAGCGCCCGCGATTGACCGCTTTTACATGCCGGGCTTACCCGCATTGAACTTTTTATTGCACAACGCGCTCGGTGGGGGCGGTATTGCAAGTTTAAGAAACGATCCTCAGGCCAAAGCCTATGCGCAGGTTCTTTTGGACACCCCCATCGCCATTCCCCAACACTTACTGGAGGCCTGAGATGACAATTTTGACCTCGACTGTTCAGCCATTGAGCGACAGTTTCAAAGAAAACAGAGCGCGTATGTTTGAGCTCATCGGCCACTGGCGTGGACTTGAGCAGCGCACTATCGATGCATCAAACAAGCGGCTAAAAACCTTTAAGGCACGCGGTCAGCTATCGCCGCGCGAGCGCTTAGAGCGATTACTCGATCCCGGTATGCCGTTTTTACAAATGCACTCCATGGCGAACTACTGTGTGGAGAATCCGGATCGCGAGACAAGCGTTCCTGGCGCTTCAGTCATTGTAGGTGTTGGATTTGTTGAAGGTGTGCGATGCATGGTTTGGGTCGATGACTCGGGTATCTCTGCAGGTGCTGCTACCGAATCCACTGGCTTTGTATCGACCTCCATTCTGGAGATGTGCATGCGCCAAAAGCTGCCCGTCATTCACTTGGTGGAGTCCGCAGGTGCAAACCTACTCAAATATAAAGTCGAGCTTTGGTCACGATTCGGAAATGTGTTTAGAGACTTAGCTCGTTTGTCGGCAGCCGGTATTCCTACCATGGTGGTTCTCCACGGCGGCTCGACGGCGGGCGGCGCTTACATGCCTGGTATGTCGGACTACGTCATTGGTGTCAAAGAAAACGGCATGGCGGCATTGGGTGGCGCGGCCTTGGTGAAAGCGGCCACGGGTGAAGAGGCGAACGATCGCGAGTTGGGCGGCAGCGAAATGCACGCCAGTGTCTCCGGCGTTGTCGAGTACCTCGTTGAAGACGACGCGCATGGGATTCTAAAGGCGCGTGAAGTAATGAAAAGCATCGATTGGAACAAGCGCGTTACTACAGTGGTCCGTCGCCCCTACGAGCCACCTCGGTATCCAGCGGAGGAGCTTGCCGGTGCCATTCCCGTTGATCCAAAGGTGCCTTACGATTTCCGAGAAGTGCTCGCACGTATTGTTGATGATTCTTCGGTTGAGGAGTTTAAGTCACGTTACGGAGTATCCACCGTCTGCGGCTACGCATCGATTACCGGTATAAGTTTCGGTTTCATCGGAAATAACGGCCCGATCGATCCGAACGGCGCTACCAAGGCCGCACAGTTTATCCAGCTCTGTGACTCCGCCGATATGCCAATCCTGTTCTTCAATAACACCACGGGCTACATGGTGGGAACAGAGTACGAACAGGCGGGGATGATTAAGCACGGTGCAAAGATGATACAAGCCGTCTCCAACGCCCGCGTACCCAAAATTTCGCTCTATATCGGTGCGAGCTTCGGTGCGGGTAACTACGGCATGTGTGGCTGGTCCTATCAGCCTGATTTCCTGTTTGCATGGCCAAATGCCCGCACAGGTGTGATGGCGGGGCAGAGTGCTGCGGATACGATGTCCGAGGTGGCGCGAGTAGGTGCCGCTCGAAAAGGGCAAGACATTCCAGAAGAGGTGTTGGAACAGCAGGCGGCAACGATTCGCGCGCACTTTGATGCGCAGGAAGATGCCTTCTTTACTTCGGGGCGTGTGCTCGATCACGGCATCATCGATCCACGCGACACACGGAAGGTGTTGGCCTTCTGTCTTGAGACCGTTCTAGAGAGCCGCTTGCGAGAAACACGAGCCAACGCCTTTGGCGTTGCGAGGATGTAATCATGGCGACATTACCTGAAACTAAAACATTAGCGCTCGATCTCGAGGAAGGCTGGCTCACGGTTTGGTTCAATCAACCTGAGCGCCGTAACCCTCTGACGGACGAAGCGGTAGAGGACTTAGCAGCGGTTATTGAGGCAATTGCGCCGCAGCGTGATATTCGTGGTATGACCATTCGCGGAAAAGGTGGTTTTTTCTGCGCCGGTGGTGACCTAAAGGGATTTAAAGCGATGGCAACCGGCGAAACCGAGGTATCGATGCGCATGAGTCGCCGTATAGGTGACGTGCTCGCCGATCTCAATGCACTGCCGCAAGTCACCGTTGCGGTGATCGAGGGTGCGGCTATGGCGGGAGGTCTAGGTGTCGCTTGTTGCTGTGACGTTACGATTGGGATGAAAGATGCCCGGTTCGGATTCTCAGAGACACGCATCGGCATTACGCCTGCCCAGATCGCACGATATGTACTTCAAAAATGCGGTTACTCGACCGGTCGGCGGCTCATGTTGACTGCTGCTCGCTTTGCGGGGGAAGAGGCAGGCAAGCTGGGCGTTCTGGACTTTGTCGCTGGCACTGCCGAGGACCTGTCTTCAATTGAAAAGCGTGTAAAGCAAGACGTTCTCGAGTGCGCACCGGGCGCGGTCGCTGCCTGTAAAGCACTGATTATTGGGATGCCTGGAACCCCTGATGAGGACAAAGTCGAGTTTGCAGCGCAGAATTTCAGCGGTTGCTTGCAGGGTGATGAGGGTAAAGAGGGTGTTGCCTCTTTCCTCGAAAAGCGAAAACCCAACTGGCATACGGAGATTTAACAATGAAGGCATTAACCACATTACTCGTTGCCAACCGCGGTGAAATTGCCGTCCGAGTCATGCGCACAGCCAAGGCGATGGGCATGAAGACCGTGGCGGTATACTCGGAAGCCGATGCGAACGCACAGCACGTACGTGAGGCTGATCAGTCGGTGTGCATTGGGCCCGCACCGGTTGCTGAGTCCTACCTGCAAGTCGATACGATTCTCGAAGCTGCGGCGCAAACAGGTGCTGATTGTATCCACCCGGGCTACGGTTTCCTCTCAGAGAACCAAGCGTTTGCCTCTGCTTGCGAAGCGCGCGGTCTTGAGTTTATCGGTCCGCCGAATGCGGCGATCGAAGTGATGGGTGACAAGGCGCGAGCAAAGCGAGCAATGATCGAGGCGGGTGTACCTTGTGTCCCCGGTTATCAAGGTGATGATCAATCGGTCGAGACGCTCGTTGCGGAAGCAAACACGATTGGCATGCCGGTGATGGTAAAGGCGGCGGCCGGTGGTGGCGGCCGGGGCATGCGACTCGTCAATGATTCTGCTGAGCTCGAATCCGCGATTGATCTCGCGCAGTCGGAAGCCAAAAATGCCTTTGGCTCGAGCGAGCTGATCATCGAGAAAGCCGTGATTCGACCGCGCCACGTCGAGATACAGGTGTTTGCTGACAAAGCAGGCAATACCGTATATCTCGGTGAGCGCGATTGCTCCATTCAGCGCCGTCACCAAAAGGTGGTTGAGGAAGCACCTTGCCCTGTGATGACGCCTGAACTTCGTGAGGCAATGGGTCGCGCCGCCGTTGATGCGGCAAAAGCCGTCGACTATGTCGGTGCGGGTACGGTTGAGTTTCTGCTCGATGAGGCCGGTGAGTTTTATTTCTTGGAAATGAATACTCGCCTGCAGGTTGAGCATCCCGTGACCGAGATGGTCACAGGTTATGACCTTGTTGAGTGGCAGATTCGTGTTGCACGTGGAGAGATGCTTCCAGCACAACAAGAGGATATTGAGCTCTTTGGGCATGCAATCGAGGTCAGGCTCTACGCTGAAGACCCTGCTGCTGGTTTCTTACCCAGCACGGGTGACATCAAACTCTTCAATCAGCCTGCGGGTGAGGGGGTTCGTGTCGACGCGGGCGTTGAGACAGGAGATGAAGTCACACCTTTCTACGACGCGATGGTGGCGAAAATTATCACCTACGGTGAAACGCGTGAAGACGCGCGTATGAAAATGCGCTCCGCCCTTCAAAACACAGCGCTCTTTGGCCCGGAGAACAACCGCGACTTCCTGATTGATGTCATGGACAGAGATGAGTTTGTGCAGGGGCAAGCAACCACGGCCTTCATCGGCGACAACTACGGCGACTCTTTCACGCCAAGAGCGGTTGGCTCAGCTGACATGGCGGTTGCAGCGGCTGCGCAACATGTCGTTGCCATGGAGACACATCACAGCCAAGCCGCGTCCGTAAATGAGGAACTTCTCGACTGGGTGTCAATGGGCCGAGTCACCGATACGAAAAATTACGAGCTCCATAACGATGCGCATGAGGTGACCTTAATACCGCTCAGTATGGGTGAGTACGAGATCTCCGTAGGTGAGGAAACCCACCACGTTGTCGTAAGCCACATGGGTGAGAGTGATTTGACGGCAGACGTTGATGGCTTGGCTCAGCACTATCACTACTTCAGCGAAGCACCTGCTTCTTTATACCTCGCATCGAGCGACCGATCGGTGTGGCTGGCGGATAGTACGCGCATACCACCTGAGGCAGAAGATGCTGCGGGCGGGGGAACTATTGCCGCCCCCATGCACGGTCAGCTTCTCTCTATCGATGTCGAGCCCGGCGCGAGTGTTACCAAGGGCCAGCGCATAGCCGTACTCGAGGCGATGAAAATGCAGCATGAATTGACGGCGCCCGGCGACGGCACAGTGGTCGATATTGCCGCGGTCGCGGGCAAGCAGATCGGTGCCGGTGATTTGATCATGGTGTTAGAACTAGAGGAGTGAGAATGCCCTTAACCGAGACATTCGATATCGAGTTCCCACTCTTTGCTTTCAGTCATTGCCGAGATGTGGTGGCTGCGGTGTCGCGTAATGGTGGGTTTGGTGTTTTGGGCGCCGTCGAGCTCACCCCAGAAGAGCTCAGGGTAGAACTTGATTGGATAACTGCTCACACGAATGGTCGTCCCTTTGGACTCGACCTCATTGTCCCTAACAACGTTGAGGGTCGAGGCGAACAGTTCTCCGATGAGGCGATGATTGCGCGCATCCCCGATGAGCACCGCGAGTTCGCTGCTTCGGTACTTAATGCTCAGGGGATCGATACCAGTGATCTCGACGAACGTCGTAAGGGCCAGCTCACGTTTCATCACAACGTGAGCGGCGATAAAACCGATGCGATGCTCGCGGTTGCCGCGGAGTATCCCATTGCGCTGCTGGTGAATGCCTTGGGTGTTCCACCACCTGAGATGTTTGAGTTCGCGCGAAAGCACCACATTAAAGTCGGAGCCTTAGTGGGTACCGTGAATCACGCGTTGAATCAGGCACGTGCCGGCGTCGATGTTCTCATTGCTGCCGGCGGTGAAGCGGGTGGTCACTGCGGTTCGGTGAGCACCATGGTTCTCATTCCTGAAGTGTGCCGGGCGCTGAGAAAACACGATATGGATGTGCCCGTGCTGGCAGCAGGCGGCATTGCTACAGGTGAGCAAATGGCCGCTGCAATGGCAATGGGTGCAGAAGGCGCTTGGTGCGGCAGTGTTTGGCTGACGACTGTCGAGGCGGAAACGACGCCGACCGTTAAGGCGAAAATGTTACAAGCGACAGCGAGCGATACGGTGCGTGCCAAGTCGCGAACGGGCAAGCCCTCTCGACAGCTACGATCAGGGTGGACCGATGCTTGGGAAGGTGGCGATGCACCGGCGCCGTTGCCAATGCCTCTACAGGGCTTGGTATCCGAGCCCGCGCTTAAGAAGGTCGATGCGGCTGCTGCCGCTGGTCATGCCGGTGCTGAGGCCTTGGCAACCTACTGGGTTGGGCAGGCGGTGGGCCTTATGAATGAAGAGCGCTCTGTCGCAGATGTCATGATGGAGTTTAAAACCGAGTATTTAGAGGCCTTTCAGCGGGTTGAGGGGTTCTTGGAAGGAGTAGCCAAGTAATGCAACAGGCAACGGATTTTCGTGAGGAAAGCCTCACGCTTAAGGCGTTAATCAAAGATCTTGATGATGCGGCCTTTGAGACCGTAACGCAGTTTAAAGACTGGACCATTAACGATGTATTCCGGCACCTCCATTTTTGGAATAAAGCCGTGATGATAGCGAGTCAGGGGGAGGAGGCGTTTGGTGAATTCTTCAAAGGCGTGGGTGCTCACATGGCGAAGGGCGGTTCGCTGCCTGAATACGAAAAGCAGTATCTAGAAGGACTAAGTGGCGGGGCATTGCGTGCAGCATGGTCTGGCTTGGTCGATGAGACAGCGGAGGCTTACGCAGCTATGGACCCGAGTGCTCGCGTGCCTTGGGCTGGCCCAAGCATGAGTGCGCGTTCATCCATTTCGGCACGGCAAATGGAGACTTGGGCCCACGGGCAAGAGATTTTTGATGCGCTGGGTGCTGACCGAGAGGAGCACGATCGCATTCGCAACATCGTGGTTTTGGGGGTTAATACGTTTGGCTGGACCTTCAAGGTGCGAAACGAGGCGCCACCCGAGCCAATGCCTTACGTTGCGTTAGGTGCTCCGAGCGGTGAACTTTGGACCTACGGAGATCCTCAAGAAGACAACATTATTCGCGGGGATGCTGTCGATTTTGCACGGGTTGTTACCCAAACTCGCAACGTCGCCGACACGGACTTGACGGTGATTGGGAGTCCTGCTGAAACATGGATGGCCAAAGCGCAATGCTTCGCGGGCGCTGCAAACCCACCACCGGCGAAGGGCTCGCGTTTTAAAGCAGCTTAGTCGGCAGTGAAAACAGTTGTACTTCAGTCCGCGCCGCTGGACCGCCCCGCATGGGTTAATGACTGCATGGCGGGCGTCGCTCACTGGGCGGAAAACAATCGCTTTGCGTACGCTTATTATGGCGATGAGTTATTCGACGCTTTACCTGCCTGGTATCGTCAAAAGCTCGAGGGAAGGGGACCTATCCTCGCCGATCTGGCGCGGTTGATTCATGCGAGATCAGCCCTGCAGGAGGGTTACGAGGCCGTTATCTGGTGCGATTCAGACACACTTGTCATTGATCCTGCGTGGCAGCCTAAAACGCCGCCTCACAGCATTTTTGGTCGCGAGCTATGGCTGCAGCGAGGCAAGTCGGGACGGCTAGAAATCCGTAGGCAGCCGCACAATGCCTATTTGATGTTTACCGCAACGTCGCCCGTTCTTGACTTTTTGATTCACGCGGTTGAGTCAATTATCCATCGAGCCGATCCTGAACACATTGCACCTCAAATGGTGGGTCCAAAGCTTCTTAAAGCCCTCAATACCTTTGCAGACTTCGATCTGGAGGACGCTGCAGGTGCGATGAGCCCCGAACTCTTGGACGCTCTTCTGACAGATAAAAGTGAGATCACGAACTACTTTAAGGCGGTGCAAACATCTCCTCCCAAACTCATGAATCTTTGTGCGAGCCTTGTGGGTTCGGACGAGTTAGATATTGAAAAAATTCGTGCGGCGGTCAACGTGGCGCTTTGTTGATGTCTATGAAGTGGGTTAATTGAGATACTCAGACGAGCCGACGCGACAAAACGAAGAGAAACCGCAAGAGAAAAAATAGAAGATTATAAGAAACAGAGAGTGCAGTTATGACGAATACTGAAGAAGGCTCGCTAGTCGCCTTGCAGATTGATGGAGACGTCGCAACGATTTCGTTGAACCGCCCTGAGGTGCGTAACGCACTTAATCGACAACTCA
>JAYOAN010000237.1:0-1611 GCA_038104285.1 Halieaceae bacterium | reverse complement strand
AACCAACAAACTGTGCGCGCCCCTCGCCGTGAGCAACCACGATAGGCAGCTCTGAGCCTTCCATACCAGCCATCAAAATACTCGACGAGTTTTCAACGCGGACACGCACAAGTCGCGCTTCGTATTGTTCTGAGAGATTGCGAGCAAATCGCGGCCAATGCTCCGTCCCCGGGATAAGTGGTGCCAGCGCTGATAGCATCTGGCAACCATTGCAAACGCCCAACGCGAAGCTATCGTCGCGCTCAAAGAACGCCTGGAATTGATCGCTCATCGCTGGATCGAATAAAACACCTTTCGCCCATCCTTCGCCTGCACCGAGAACGTCACCGTAGGAGAAGCCCCCGCAAGCTGCCAGTCCCTTAAACTCAGCGAGCTGTCTTCGTCCCGACTTGAGATCCGACATGTGAACATCGATCGCTTCAAAGCCGGCGCGGTCAAACGCAGCGGCCATTTCTGCTTGGCCGTTCACACCCTGCTCGCGCAAGATGGCGACCGTGGGTCGAACACCTGTGGCAATCATGGGAGCCGCAATATCATCAGCCGGATCAAAGCTTAGCGACGCGCTCAACCCCGGATTGTCAGATAGGATATCTGCATACTCTTGATCAGCGCACTCCGCGTTATCACGATCACGCTGGATCGCATAACTGTTCTGTGCCCATAACTGTTGTAGGGCACCACGTCGACTATCGATCAATTCGAACGAGGCTGTGTTAACAACAATCCGCTCGTCGATGCGTGGCTTTGCCACATTGGACGTCAGTGCGTCCAGCTGGTATTGCGCTAAAACAGCATTGACGCGATCCAAGTCGGAATCTGCCACCTGAATGACAACGCCGATCTCCTCGCTAAAGAGGCTGGCTGCAGCACTGTCGATATCGGCGTCGATTTGCACATCAAGGCCACATCGCGCCGCGAACGCCATCTCCAATAAAGTCACGAGTAGACCCCCATCGGAGCGGTCGTGGTAAGCCTTAATAAGGTTCTCAGCTTTCAGCGCATTGAGCGCTGAAAAAAGACAGCTTACATCTTCTGGGGCCACGTCAGGCACTGTGCTTCCGAGCTGACCATAGGTCTGCGCAAGAACGGACCCCCCAAGTCGATTATGGCCGTGACCCAAATCGATCAGGAGTAAACTCGTGGCTTCGTCACGCGCCAGCTCTGGTGTGAGCGTCTGACGCGCGTCGCCTACAGGTGCAAAGGCAGAAACGATCAGCGATACGGGCGCGGTAACGGCTTTCGCTTCACCCCCGTCGTCCCATTGGGTACGCATTGACATCGAGTCTTTGCCCACAGGGATTGTCATGCCCAGGGCGGGGCAGAACTCCAAACCAACGGCTTTCACCGTATCGTAGAGCACTGCGTCATCACCTGAATATCCGGCTGCGCACATCCAGTTAGCAGAGAGCTTGATGTCGGTAAGTGATTGGACCGGCGAGGCTAGAATATTTGTCACCGCCTCGGCGACCGCCAAC
Source organism: Halieaceae bacterium (assembly GCA_038104285.1). GTDB lineage: Bacteria > Pseudomonadota > Gammaproteobacteria > Pseudomonadales > Halieaceae > Luminiphilus. The sequence goes on along the minus strand of JAYOAN010000237.1, from coordinate 136 downwards.
CGTGCTGAGGCAGGTCCGTCCAGTGTCGCCACGGGTGTTCGCTCACCCATGCTCATCGCCTCACCAAGATGGGTATCGAGTGACGCTGTCGTCACAGCCACATCAGCGACGGGCACCTGCCAAGGGCCGACCATTT
>JAYOAN010000071.1:4433-8488 GCA_038104285.1 Halieaceae bacterium | reverse complement strand
CTGCATACCGAACGAGTACTAAAGGTCATCGAACGAGAGAATCTTCCCTTCACCGTCATGCTTGGCGCGTATATCGGTGCGGAGGTGAACAATCCTAATTGCCCGTGGGGCGGTGTTTATAGTGATGAGGTCCTTGCAAAAAATCGTGTCAACAATCAGCAGGAGCTTAATCGAGCTGTGGCGTTTGCTAATCGCTACGAAGCAATTGTTGACGTCGTATCCGTGGGCAACGAAGCGACCGTAGATTGGACTGATCATCTTATTGAGCCAGAGGCTGTCACAGCGTATGCGGCCTTCTTGCGTGCACGCATCTCTCAACCGGTGACTTTCTGTGAAAACTACGTGCCCTGGCTGGATAAGCTCACGGAACTCGCCGAGGAACTGGATGTCATTGCCATCCACACCTACCCGGTGTGGGAATACAAAACGGTAGCCGAGGCAATGGACTACACACGCGAGAACTTCGATGCGGTTCAGAGCGCCCACCCAGATAAGCAGGTCATCATTACCGAGGCCGGCTGGGCCACAGCGTCGAATGGGCGCGGAATCCCACCAGAGAACGTCGGTGAACTGTTTCAGGAAACTTATCTGCGGGAGTTGCTCGAGTGGGCGGAGGAAGAACAAATCCTCGTCTACGTGTTTGAGGCCTTCGACGAGAACTGGAAAGGATCGGATCACCCCTTAGAGCCCGAGAAGCATTGGGGCATCTACCGAGCGGATCGTTCTGGCAAACCCGCACTGTCGTTGCAGGGTTAAGGCGGGGCGACGAGTAGGTATCAGGTGTGCACTCGTTGAGGCAGTGCTGAAGGAAGCGCCCAGCCGCAGGGGACGCTGGGCTGAGAGGGACGTTAGAAAAAGCGCCACGCAAAAAAAGGCAGAACCAAATTAGATAATACCGAGCGTAAACAGCGCCCATACGCGCGCGGGTTCATGCGTATACTGGGGATACAAAAAAACACACGAGGAGTGCAGCAGCAATGAATGGCGCAGACTTACTTATCAAGAAATTAGCCGATGCAGGTGTGACTGCGTGTTTTGCTAATCCAGGCACCTCGGAGATGCAGCTTGTGGCAGCACTCGATAAGGAGCCCAGAATAAGAGCGGTTTTAGGGCTTTTTGAGGGAGTGGTCACAGGCGCTGCAGATGGTTTTGCGCGCATGACGGATACACCTGCACTCACCCTGCTTCATCTGGGTCCAGGCTACGCAAACGGTATTGCCAATCTGCACAACGCGTCACGGGCGCGCGTGCCGGTGCTCAATATGATCGGTGATCATGCGACACACCACCTCGAACTCGACGCCCCGCTCACGTCCGATATCGATGGACTGACATCGGCTGTGTGCGCGTGGACAGGCGTATCAACTAGCTCGGATGATCTGCCAGAGGTTGGCCTTGCCGCATGGCAGGCCAGCATGACCTATCCAGGTCAGGTCACGGCGTTTGTAGCTCCCGCGAACCATGCGTGGGACCCGGCAACCTCAGACGCAAATATTCCCTCTGTACCCGCGCCGAACAGTGTGAGTGATGAGCACATTCTTGAGGCCGCAGATGCCCTGCGAAATAGCGATTACGCAGCCCTGTTCATGGGCGGTCACGCGCTGAGAGAAGAGGGACTCGTTCAGGCGGGACGCATTGCTGAAGCAACCGGTGCGAGACTCATCACTGAAACCTTTTTCACCCGCCAACAGCGAGGCGCAGGAAGAGTTGAGACAGAGCGTCTCCCCTATTTTGGCGAGATGGCAGTTGAACATCTTCAGGGTCTAGATACGTTGGTGATGATAGGAAGCAAACCGCCCGTATCGTTCTTTGCCTACCCAGGAAAGCCCGGATGGCTGTCGCCCGACAACGCCAACCTCGTTCAGATGGGGGATCACAGCTTTGATGCGATCGATACGCTGACCCGCATTGCTGATGCGCTCGGGGCACCCTCGGAGGTAACCAAAGTCGCCCAGCGCGTGCAGCACGAACTTGAGTCGGGACCGATTAACGCAGTCGAACTGGGTAAAATTATTGCTAACCGCCTCCCGGAGAACGCAATCGTTTCAGACGAGGGCGCAACCAACGGCTTGGGCGCCTTCCTGATGACAGGAAATGCCGCGCCGCATGACTGGCTGACACTCACCGGCGGTGCCATCGGTCAGGGTCTACCACTCGCATTGGGCGCTGCCGTCGCCTGTCCCGATCGCAAAGTGCTCGCGCTCGAAGCTGATGGATCCGCCATGTATACCGTTCAAGCCTTGTGGACAATGGTGCGCGAAGACCTCGACGTGACCGTGCTAATCCTGAATAACGGCTCTTACGCCATTTTGAATATCGAGCTTGCGCGGGTTGGCGTTGAGCAACCGGGTCCGACAGCCCTATCGTTACTTGACCTGACAAACCCTGCTATCCAGTGGACCGATATTGCCAAAGGTATGGGCATGGCCGCAGAGCGAGTTGACACCGTTGAGGCGCTTGATGACGCCGTAGCGCGAGCCATGAATGAGCGCGGTCCGAGGCTGATCGAAGTCATTTTGTGAGTGAAGGACTCAGTAAGACTCCTTGAAAATTACGGTTACTCAAGGGTTTACTGCTGCCACTAACAATGAAAACCAGCGGGTAGATAGGCACAACTGCGACAAACCCAACAAATAGGCGCGCCAATTCAAAAATAACAGGCGGGGATTCACGGTATCTCTCGTATACTGCTCGCATGCAAAATTACCTGCTCACCAAGATCAGAACAGGCGCGGTTGCCCTCATGGCGACCGCAATGCTTGTCGCATGCTCCTCGGAGGACGAAGCCCAGTCGCAGAATATGCGGGGTTCTTGGGGTTCGAGAGAGCTACCAGTGACCACCGCCCAGATCGAGCGGGCTCCGTTGATCGACTCCATTAAATCTGTGGGGACAGCGCGTGCGCAACAGAGCGTTACGCTCTATCCCGAAAGTGCGGGGGTGGTGACCTTTGCGAAGCTCGCTCCTGACGTTTCCGTAACAGAGGGTGAAGTCCTCCTTCGACTCGACGACAGAGATCAGACACTGGCGGTTCGACAGGCTGAGGTAGAGCTCGCGGAAGCGAACCGAATGCTCGAGCGCTACCTGTCGCTCAATATGACCGAGGCCAATATCCCTCAGAGTACGATCGATACCGCACAGAGCGGCGTCGATCTTGCTGAAATCCGTTTGTCTCAAGCAAACGTCGAGCTATCACGCCGCGTGGTAACTGCGCCCTTCTCGGGCCGAATTGGCATTACCGATGTCGAGATTGGAGACCGTGTCGACACCTCGACGGTTGTCACCACGCTCGATGATAGAAGTGTTTTGCTTGTCGACTTCACTGTCCCAGAGAGCTTTATTGGGAAAATAGTAACGGGTCTCGACGTGGATGCGCGGCAGTGGGAATCGCCGGATGACAATACCAGAGGTAAAATCGTTGCGGTTGATTCCAGAGTTGACTCCTCAACGCGCGCATTCCGCGCTAGAGCAGCCATCGACAATAGCTCAGACAGTCTTCGACCCGGTATGGCCTTCGAAATCGACGCTTCGATCTCCAAAGGCGAATACTTGAGCGTGCCCGAGTTGGCAGTGCAATGGGGTGCTGATGGACCCTATGTCTGGTCAGCGGATGGCGATCGTGCGAAGCGAAGCCCGGTAGAAATGGTCCGCAGAGTCGATGGTCGAATGCTCATCCGTGGTGACGTGCTAGAAGGTCAACGCGTCATTCTTGAGGGAATTCAAAGCGTGCGCCCAGGCATGAAAATCAATGATCTGTCCTCAAACCAGATCCTGGCAAAGCCTAAAACAGACAATGCGCCGCCAACGAGCCAGGGATCGTAAGGTTGACTTGTGGCAAGCCCAGCTTCTGAGACTCGCGCATGAAAACCACCCTTAACAATCTCGCAGGTGCCGGATTACCCGCACTCGGTGTGAAGCGCCCTTGGTTAGTTGCGGTGATGAACCTACTTATCGCCATCGCAGGTCTCGTTGCCGTCTTCGCCATTGAAGTGCGTGAACTGCCCGATGTGGACGAACCTGTTGTCAACGTGCGGGCAAACTTTCCCGGTGCTTCGCC
>JAYOAN010000071.1:0-4333 GCA_038104285.1 Halieaceae bacterium | reverse complement strand
GAGGAAATCATGCGCGTTGCTGTCCTGGCAGAAGGGATGTCAGAGCAGGATCTCGCAACGGTCGTAGAGCGCGATGTCGTGCCCGCCTTCATCTCACTTCCCGGTGTAGCAGATGTTCCCTTGTTCGGGTCACGCCGCCAGATTCTTCGTGTGGAGCTCGATCCAGGTCGTCTCAGCACTTACGGTTTGACAGTAACTGATGTACGAGCTGTGCTCGCGCAAGCCCCCCTCGACGTACCCGCGGGAAGCTTTAAGACAAGCGATCAAACCCTGCTGGTTAGAGCTGATGCAGCGGTTGATTCCGAGGACGATATCGGGAACCTCTTACTCACCGACAAAGTGCGTTTGAGGGATGTTGCCAGAATCGCGTACACGCCCGATGACGCCACCTCGATCGTGAGACTCAATGGCCAGCGGATCTTGGGTGTTGGCATCGTGCGTCAGGCTGGCTCAAACACCATTCAGATTTCAGAAGGCGCCCACAAAGCGGTAGCACGCTTTAACGAGCAACGCGATGACATCAAACTACAGGTCATATCCGACGAGGCCGTCTTTATCAACGGCGCTGTGACAGAGGTCCTAAGAACACTTGGGTTCTCAGTACTCATCGTCATCCTGACCATCCGTTTATTCTCTGGCAGCTGGCGTTTCACCCTGGTGCCCGCTGTAGCCATTCCGATATCCCTGCTCGGCACGCTTGCGATGAGTTGGGCCCTCGGCTTCTCTATCAACATTCTCACGCTCCTAGCCCTCGTGCTGGCAACGGGCCTGATCGTCGATGACGCAATCGTTGTTCTAGAGAGCATTCAGCGCCGACAGCAGCGCGGCGAAGGCACCAGCGCCTCCTCAGTTCTTGGCACGCAGTCAGTATTTTTCGCGGTCATTGCAACGACAATGGTCCTGGTCGCCGTGTTCGTGCCTATCGCCTTCCTGCCTGGCACCTCTGGCCGGCTTTTCCGAGAGTTTGGACTCGTACTGACTGTGGCCGTCGCAATCTCATCCTTTGTTGCCCTGTCACTGGTTCCGGCACTGATGGCGAGACTTGGCAAGTCCCCGCGATCAGGGGCCGATGCTGCCGCGGTGAAACCTAATGTTTTACAACGCGGCTACGCAGCTATCTTGACAAAGGTGCTCGACTACCCGTGGACGGCAGCGCTTATTTCGGTTGCGATCGCAGGCCTGGCAGGGAGTGCCTTTACCGATTTGGAAAGCGAGATCCTTCCCACGGAAGACCGCGGCAAGATCAATATGTTTGCGCGGGGTCCTGCAGGCGTTGGCCTTCCCTACACTGAGCGACAAGCCGATCAGATCGAGGCCATCTTTCAGCCCTATCTGGACTCAGGGATCATTGACCGACTCTACAGCGTAGCCGGTCGCTGGGACCCCAACATCATTTACCTTGTTGGCACGCTCAAGCCGTGGGAAGAACGCGATATTTCACAGCAGGAAATCGCGGCGGAGATTCAACCACAGCTCAGCCAGCTACCGGGAGTTACAGCCCGTGTCTACGGCAGTAATAGCCTCAATATGCGCGGTGCTTGGCGGGGCGGCATACAGTTTGTGTTGCTCGGCAGTGACTACGAAGAGATATACGACGCAGCCAGAGATTATGCTGATGCGATACGTGAGAGGCTTACCAGCGTTTCTAATCCCCGGATTGATTACACCCCCTCACAAGCACAGGTTGCCATCCGAATAGACCGTGAGCGACTTGCTGACCTCAACGTCTCAATCGACGAGTTAGCTCAGACGCTCCGAGTTATGGTGGATGGCGTACAAGTCGTTGACCTCAACGGTCGAGACCAGTCGATTCCTATTGTCCTCAAGGCAGGAAAGAACCGTATTCAGGGACCAAATGACTTAGTAAATCTCTTCGTACGCTCACAAGATGGTCAACTCATTCCACTGGCGTCACTGGTCACCGTGGTGGAAGAAGGCGTTCCTGATGAACTGAGACGCTTATACCAGCGACGCTCTATCAGCATTGATATGCAAACCGTTGAAGGCGTTGACCTGCAGACAGCGGTAGATGATTTGACAGCCCTAGCCCGCGAAGTTGTTCCTCCAAGTATTTCGGTTATACCCGAGGGCGAAGCGGCACGGCTGGGCGAATCCCGCCGCGACTCACTCTACGCCTACGGGCTCGCACTTTTGATTGTGTTCCTCGTTCTGGTCGCGCAGTTTGAGAGCCTCACCTCGGCACTTGTGATAATGACCATCGTGCCCTTCGGACTCGCAGCGGCAATCTTTGCCCTATTCATTACAGGAACGTCCCTCAATGTTTACTCGCAAGTAGGCCTAGTAATGCTGATTGGCTTGATTGCAAAGAACGGCATCCTGCTCGTCGAATTTGCCGATCAACAGCGCGACGCGGGCGCCAACGTTAGAGAGGCCATCGAGAATGCGGCCAATATTCGCCTCAGGCCCATTGCGATGACGCTGATATCCACGGTTTTGGGCGCGCTACCACTCATCTTGTCTTCCGGCCCGGGCTCAGAAGCCCGCGAGGCTGTTGGATGGGTTGTCTTTGGCGGTTTGGGACTCGCAGCGTTCTTCACACTGTTCCTCACTCCCGTCATATATCTTGGCGTGGCGCGCTTTTCCAAACCCCGCGCTGATTCGCAGCAAAAACTGGAACGAGAGTTACAGCTCTCAAGCGAGCTTTAAGCTCCCTCGCGCAATGGGACATTGCGGCAAATGAAACCCGCATTTCGCCCGTAAACCTGCCTTTGGGTTTCATTTGTGCCACTATTGGTGCAAAGAAAAACGACAGAGGTGAGATCTGTGGCAACCATCAAGATCAACGGTAAAAACCAAACGTTTGAGGGCTTAGACCCCGCGATGCCTTTACTTTGGGCTTTACGGGACCATGTTGGCATTCAAGGCGTTAAGTACGGGTGTGGTGTGGGTCAATGCGGTGCTTGCACTGTATGGCTTGATGGCTTCGCGACACGCTCGTGCCAGCTCACGGTCGGAGCGCTTGACGGTCGCTCTATCACAACGATAGAAGGCCTCGCCCGCGAAAACTTGCATCCCGTTCAGCAGGCATGGATCGATAACGACGTGGCACAGTGTGGGTACTGCCAAGCCGGCCAAATCATGTCAGCCGCCGCGCTTCTCGAACGCAACCCCAGTCCAACGGACGACGAAATCGACGCGGCCATGGCGGGTAATATCTGTCGCTGTGGCACCTATGTTCGCATCAAGTCAGCGATTAAAGCCGCGAGTGGCGCCATGACCGCCTCTGCCCTCTTCTACGATGCAACACAGTCAGAGGAGGCCACAGTATGAGCACGTCAGTTGATCGCAACACAAACGAAGGGCGCCGGAATTTTCTGAAGGCGTCGCTCGGTCTCGCCCTGACATCATCTGGCGGTATCTCCATCATGTCTGCCGTGGCGGCAGAAGCTTCGGGGACACTCAATGCCTACGTCGAAATCGACGCTGATGGAAAGGTCACGATCTTTGCGCCAAACCCAGAGGTCGGTCAGGGTGTTAACACATCTTTGCCGATGATTGTTGCCGAAGAGCTCGATGCCAATTGGGATGACGTTGTGTGTAAGGCAGCACCTGTCGCACCGAACTACGGCGCCCAGTTCGCAGGTGGCTCTTTATCAACCCCCATGCGCTGGGATGAACTTCGAAAAGTGGGTGCAACCGCGCGCGAGATGTTGTGTCAGGCGGCAGCGAAACAGTGGAAGGTTGAACGCTCTGAACTCACCACCAGCAAATCAATGGTCATGCACGGCGGCAGTGGAAGAAGCGCCAGCTACAAGGAGCTTGTCGCCAATGCAGCGTCGATACCTGTGCCCAAAGAATCGTCGGTAACGCTAAAGAGTGCGAGCGACTACCAGCTACTGGGTAAGCGCGTGGTTAACGCATCAGCGGCAGATATCGTTGTTGGGAATCCGATTTTTGGGATCGACGCGACCGCACCGGGTATGGTTTACGCCACGTACGTGAAGTGCCCTTCAATTGGCGGCATTGCTAAATCTGCGAATCTTGATGCCGTCAAAGCCCTCCCTGGCGTTATCGATGCCTTTATTCTCGAAGGTACACCCGGTGCGCTTGATTTTGGCGCGCTTCGAAACATGCACGCCTTCGCTCCCGGTGTCGCGATCGTCGCAAAAGACACATGGTCCGCATTCAAAGCAAGAAAATCGCTCACCGTGGAGTGGGATTACGCCACGGCCTCAAAAGACGATAGTGATGCGCTGAAAGCTGAGGCATTGGCAATACTGAAATCCGGCGCCGGCGAAAAAGATATCGAACGCACAGGCGACGTTGATGCTGCGTTTGCGCAGGCAGACCTTACCGGCGATGCCATTTATCA
>JAYOAN010000070.1:0-8575 GCA_038104285.1 Halieaceae bacterium | reverse complement strand
AGGCAAAAAAAGGGGGAGCTAAGCTCCCCCAAGGTCTCACTCAAACCACTATCGACCGGATGTAAATTCAGGATAAGCCTCTAGACCGCACTCAGAGATATCAGAGCCTTCGTACTCTTCCTCTTCAGAGACACGGACCGGAGTGATGAACCCGATAACCTTGAAAGTCACGAGGGAAGCAATGAAGACCCATCCAAATATGGTCGCTGCACCTATCAACTGACCTGAGAAGGATGAAGCTTCGCCATTTGTGACGGGAACCAACAAAAGTCCTAGCAGTCCCACGACACCGTGTACTGAAACTGCACCAACGGGATCATCGAACTTCATCTTGTCCAAGGTAACGATTGAGAACACAACAAGAGCACCACCGAGCGCACCGAAGAGCGTGGCTTGAAGTGCCGTTGGCGTTGATGGCTCAGCGGTAATGGCCACCAGCCCCGCAAGACAACCGTTCAGCGCCATTGTTAGATCAAACTTGCCGAACATTAACTTAGCGACTGTAAGCGCTGCGATACAACCACCGGCTGCAGCTGCATTTGTGTTCATGAACACGTTGGCCACTGCTGTTGCGTCGGAAACAGTCGCGGTAGCAAGTACCGAACCACCGTTGAATCCGAACCAGCCCATCCACAGGATGAACGTCCCCAGTGTCGCAAGCGGCATATTCGCGCCGGGGATCGCATTCACTCTGCCATCCGCGGTGTACTTACCCTTACGAGCGCCAATAACGAGGACACCGGCAACACCTGCAGCGGCGCCTGCCATGTGAACAATGCCCGATCCCGCAAAGTCAGAAAAACCTAAGTCTCCTAGCGTATACAACCCGAAGACAGGATCACCACCCCACGTCCAATTACCTTCCATTGGATAAATAAAGCCCGTCATGACTACCGCGAAAATCAGGAACGCCAGTAGCTTCATGCGTTCTGCCACTGCACCCGATACGATCGACATGGCCGTCGCCACAAATACAACCTGGAAGAAGAAATCGGCAGAGGGCGCGTACCCATTGTCGAGGTTCTCCGCAGTGATGCCATCCAACATAAAGTTAGAAAGCGCGGGATACATGATTTCGTATCCGACAAGCATGTACATTGTGCATGCGACCGCAAATAGGACGATATTCTTTGTCAAAATCTCAGTTGTGTTCTTGCTGCGAACAAGACCGGCTTCGAGCATGGCGAAACCTGCCGCCATCCACATAACTAGTGCGCCACACACCAAAAAGTAGAAGGTGTTTAACGCGTAACTCAATTCAGCTGTAACTTCCATGATGCTTCTCCTATTCGCTTAAAGCGCGTCGACACCGGTCTCACCGGTGCGGATACGAATGGACTGTTCAAGCGACGTGACAAAGATCTTGCCGTCACCAATGTTTCCGGTTTGCGCTGCGCCAGAGATCGCTTCGATCGTCTGATCGAGCATCTCGTCTGTTACCGCGACCTCTACCTTGGTTTTTGGTAGAAAATCGACCACATACTCGGCACCTCGATAAAGCTCGGTGTGACCTTTTTGTCGGCCAAAACCTTTCACTTCGCTCACGGTGATTCCTTGCACCCCAATCGTAGACAGCGCTTCTCTTACGTCATCTAACTTGAAGGGTTTTATTACTGCGGTGACCATTTTCATTGGGTACTCTCCTTTTAAATGGTTTCCAACGATCCAAGCGACTCAACGACCGTCTTGCTGGGTGCCTCGGGGGCTGCTTTGAGGGCTTTTATGATTCGCATTACTCGACTCCTGTGTGTGACCTCTCGCTTGACGTGAGTTCACGCAGCTTGGGACGTAAAACACATTGCGAGCAGCGCACCAACACAATAAAAAATTAATAAAAACAGTGTCTTAATGAAAATATACCACCGGAATTGAACGTGAATTATGGTGCGCGAAAATCTCTTTGCACCACAATAGTGCGACAGCAGATGGAATCTGCACGTAATTGATGCAGTACATTTAGATGTAATTCCGGTAGTCTCATGCCCATTGAAAGAAGGGCTTCAAACATGGCAAACAACGACCGTATTCCCGATCCTGCAGAGGCGGCTACAAAGCTTTTCGGCTCGATTCTGCGAGAGGGAAGAACGCTTGCTGATGAAGTCTCTGGTAACGCAAAGGCCGTTGCGAAGTCGGCGTTAGGTAACCTAGATGTTGTCAGCCGCGATGAATTCGATGCTCAGTCAACTGTGCTCGCGCGCACGAGGGCTCGGGTAGAGCAGTTAGAGTCAGAGATCGAGGCCCTTGTGGTTAAACTCGATGAGCTAGAGCGAAACGCCAAATAGATTTAATTATCGGGACAGGATGTCCCGTGCACGACAAGGATGTCTTATGTCACTCTCACGCGTGGCAACGCGCTCGCGCATTGGCTTAACTGCAGTTCCCGTCCGCGTTGAGCTCCACCTCAGCCCGGGCTTGCCGGCGATCGCCATGGTGGGCATGCCTGAGTCGATCATGCGAGAGGCAAAAGAGCGCGTTCGCAGTGCCGTCATCTCCTCGGGCTTCCGCTGGCCAGACAGCAGGCTCACCATCAATATTGCCCCCGCGAGCACACCCAAATCAGGCGCAGGCTTTGATCTTGCCATCGCAGTGGCGGTACTTATTGCCTCCGGGCAACTTCCCGAGACGCTCGCTCACACAGCAGAGTTTTATGGTGAACTCAGTTTGGGTGGCGATATTCTTCCGACATCAGGTTTACTCGCTGCCGCCTGGAGCAACCGCGAGACGTCTACCCGTTTATTTGTGCCAAACGAGGATGCGGCGCAAATGTCGACGCTCGCGCAAAACGTCATTGCAGTGAAACATTTAAATGACCTGAGAATGCCTCAGCACCTAGCACGTGTTCGGCCAGAAAATGGCACGATTGAGCCAACTACTAGCGCCATCTCCAGCCCCCCCTTACCATCCGGCCAGCCCGAGCTTTGGCGAGCTGCAACACTGTGTGCAGCGGGGGGACATCATCTATTGATGTCAGGGGAGCCCGGCGCGGGCAAGACCATGGCTGCAGGTTTAATTGGTGAGCTTTTACCACCGCCCTCGGAGCAAGATCAGCTAGAGGCCTCGCTTATATACGACGTTGTAGGCCGAGCGTTCCGCGGTCAACGCCCTAAGCGCGCGCCGCATCACAGTATTAGCGCGGCGGGACTGGTTGGCGGAACCCGGTACGCAACGCCGGGAGAGATCAGCCTGGCGCATACGGGCGTCTTATTCCTCGACGAATTGCCCGAATTTTCTCTCGCGACCATCGAAAACCTTCGGCAGCCCATGGAATCGGGTGAAGTCCAGATAAGCCGAGCCGAGATAACGCAGACCTATCCTGCACGGTTTCAACTCATCGCTGCGATGAACCCATGCCCCTGCGGATATCGAGATTCCAACCATCGTGCCTGCCGATGTTCAAGCGCAGCACTGGCGCGCTACGAATCGAAACTGTCAGGACCACTGCTTGATCGCATCGATATTTTTATCAAGGTCTCGAGGTCAAACATCGCAGACGTCATGCAACCTGAGGATCATCAACAAGAGCGCCTCGGCACACTAAAGAGTGATGTCGCAGAAGCCTATCAACGTCAGATGGACCGCCAGGGATGCCATAACGCGCGCATAAGCCCGGGGAAGCTTATTGATCTCTGCTCGTTGCGGCCAGGCACAAAAAACTGGTTGGGGCAGACTGGGGAGCGATTGAAACTTTCCGGTCGCAGCCTACATAGATGCCTGCGTGTCGGACGAACCATCGCGGATTTAGAAGCTCGTGACGAAGTCACCGAAGGCGATTTAAGCGAGGCACTTGCTTATCGAAAGGACATTGACCCCGCTTTATGAAGCACGGTTGGCAACCAACGCGCCAACCCGTGCTCGTAGCTTAGAATGTGGTGATGTATTCCGCGAGGTCTTGCATGTCCCCCTCGCTCAGCATCGCAGCCTGTCCCCACATAAGCGCGCTTTGCGCACCCACGGTTTCGTTTGCTTTGTAGGCAGTGAGGCGACCGATGATGTAGTCCGCGTCTCGGCCCGCCAACTGAGGACCAATACCGCCGCCACCATTTGGACCGTGGCACGCAGCGCATCCGGCGTACTTAGCTTCGCCAGGCAATGCAGCAACTTCCATGGCACCCGTTGCCGCAGTGCCACCGCAATCCTCGCCCGCTACGCAGACGGTTGAGAAAGATTTAATTCGATCGGCAATAGCCGCACGCTGCTCGTCGGTTTGTGCGAACGCAGAAGCGGAAAGCGCTAAAATAGTGACTAGTAAATATCGCATGACTCAAAAGACTCGGTTGACAGTTTTTCTGGAGCGCGGAGTATACAGACTAAAGCGACCCTGAAAAAACTCGGTTGTCCAGATAATGCATATAACAATCACTTTTGTTACTTATTTCCGCCTTAGTCGGTTTTGACGACTCAGTAGCTCAGTACTCAGATAGAAAGGCTGTAAGTGACGTTAAAAAAGTGGCTGTAAGCGACTACAAAAAGCACCTACGGAAGTGCCAACATGGACAGCTGCAAATATGACGGCCCGAGCAACTGCCGAAAATCATTTCATGCGAGGTTTGAAAGTGAGTAACAGACCGTCGTAGGCAGAAGCACGCAACGCTAAGAGTAAAAGAAAAAATATCGCCAACAAGAGACCAGAAAAATGAAGCTGTATACCTTTGACCCAGCACCAAACCCTCAGCGCCTAAAGATGTTCATGGATTACAAAGGCATCGAGATAGATACACATCAAGTCAACTTCCCCGAGGGCGAACAACGCTCAGACGCCTACAAGGCAATCATCCCCACAGGAACCGTCCCCGCCTTGGTGCTAGACGACGGCCGGGTGCTCTCTTCCGTATTTGCGATCACGCAATATCTCGAAGCAGTTCATCCCGAAAAACCCCTGCTGGGTGAATCAGACGAGGAACGCGCAGTCGTATTAGATTGGAATCATCGACTCTTCAACGACGTTTTCCGTCCAACCGGTGATGCCTTTAGAAACTCAAACCCGGCGTTCGCGGGTCGAGCCCTCCCCGGCACCTTGGATACCGAGCAAATCCCTGCGCTCGCTGAGCGCGGTAGAGCGCAACTCAATCACGCATTTGAGACGCTCAACAAGGAGCTCGCCACCCGACCCTTTGTGGCGGGAGACGCTTTCACAATGGCCGACATCGATTTACTTGCCGTGATTAAGTTTGCAGGATGGGCAGCAAAGATGACGCCCGAAGAAAACCATACGGCCCTCAAGGACTGGCTAGCGAGAGCCCAGGCATCGTTTGAAGAAGGATGCGGTAACGCGTGACAAACAACTCTCGGCGGCTCACTCGGCGAGCCGTCACCCTTCTTTTTCCAACGCTACTTCTTGCCAGTTGCTCTTCCAGTGAATTGGGTGCTGGCAAGCTGGAGAACTATGTCTCACGACTCAGTAACGTCTCTGAGATTCCCATTCCCGGCATAACGATTGCAAACGTTGCAAAGCCCCCAGCACTGGTACTTCCTCCAAAGGGAGAAGACAGCGATACGCTATCTATCATCGATTTTTTGGCACTAAGCGGGTGCGAACTTCAAGCAAACATTGCCAAGCGAAATACAACCATGGGCCGAAGTGCCTCAGTTTCTCAGCAGCTTATTTTTGATCTGGAATTCATCCGTCTTGCTCCTGACTGCATCGAGAAACTTCGCGCTGAAGATGAGGGCGCTATTGCCGACCTGCTAGAGACGAGTCTGAGCCAGCGCAATGATGGCCTCGTCTACACTATTGCGAGGGCCATCTTGGGAGGAGAGGAGTGGCGAGCGTTTTGGCGACCACCTGAGTTACTGGGCGATTACCCAACCAATACAAGTGGTGACTCGGCTCAGACGCTGTGGGAACTATCTCAACGCATAAAACGCTTCTTAGAGGGTAATTGGTCGTCCGCAGACGAGGATCTAGAGCCTCTCCTCGCCACGTTGCGCATCGACGCGGGGGGGCAATTGCTCAGTGCGGCGATACTTCAGGAGCAAGCATTAGCTCAGGCCAATCAGATCCTCATTACCGCAAGCGAAGCGGGGAAATACTGCTCTGGAGCACGCCCATCTGAAATAGGCACAATTTCCAAGACGATTGTCGCCAAATATTTCGCGGGCGATGTTCAGGGTTGGTCGTCGGCGGTGTCACAGCGGCATTATGAGATTCAGACCCCAGTCGCGCAGATAGAGCAAAGCCTCGCAGAGGCGCTTACGGACCCTTACATTGCTTGGGCGGAGATAAGAGACAGTCATTTGAATGCACTTTTTTCTGCACCAAGACAGCACGTGAGTGTTGTTCAGTCTGCACTCGATAACTGCTAGGCGGAGACTGTTTGCTACCCTGATAGAGGGAGTCGCGCACTTTCCCGCTCTGGTATATTTCGCGACAAACAACACGTAATGTCGCGAGCAAACGCATCCATGGTGAAACTGATATCGTCGCCCCTCCAGCCCAGTCAATGTCCTTCAGAGACGCGGGTCTCTCGCCCCCTTTCGGTCGGTCTGTATCAAATGAAGTGGTACGAAGATCTCGATACGCACCTCGAGCATCTGCGCGGGGGTGTTGCTACTTGCGCATCTGCAGGCGCAGACGTTGTATTTCTGCCCGAGCTGACGCTGAGTCGCTATCCCGCCGATACTCGACCGCAAACCGCCACAGACCGGGCTCCAGAATCATTGCTGGGCGGGCCAACATTTAGCTTCACCCGTGAAGCCGCCGTCGAAAACCAGGTCTATGTGCAAACCTCGCTCTATGAGGCGGTGGATAGAGCCGATGGCCTCGGTTTTAACACCGCCATATTGGTCAACCCAGCGGGCGACTTGGTGGCGAAAACGCGCAAGCTGCACATCCCCGTGACTGAAGGGTATTTCGAGGACCATTATTTCGCCGAGGGGCCAAGCGAATCGCCCTACCCCGTGCACAGCATGCCGATGGGCGACGCCACCATAAACCTCGGCTTGCCTACCTGCTGGGATGAATGGTTTCCTGAAGTGGCGCGAAGTTATGGTTTACGAGGTGCGGACATCCTCTCGTATCCAACGGCGATAGGCTCGGAGCCTGATCACCCAAATTTCAACACCCGACCCCTGTGGCAAAAAGTCATTACGGGGCACGCCATCGCAAACGGCCTATTTATCGCAGTACCGAATCGAACCGGCACAGAAGGTCTCATTAGCTTTTATGGCGGCAGCTTTATCGTCGACCCCTTCGGTCGGATGTTGGTTGAGGCACCGGAGAATGAAGAGGTCGCAATGGTGGCTGAGATCGATATTGCACACAGACAGGATTGGCTACAGCTCTTTCCTTTCTTCGGTACCCGACGCCCCGATACCTATAGTGCGCTGACAGATCCGCGCGTCAACGCAAGAACCGACAGCGGCGAAGGCGAGAACGGCCCGATACCCGGGCTCACCTGGCAGTGATGGTGCTTCAGCAGGGAAATCACGTGGCAGCTACCACCGTGGAACTCAAAAATATGGCACTCGAAAAAGGTATTGGGAAATGAGTGAATGGCAGATGCCGCCCGAATGGGCTGAGCACACAGCGACCTGGATGGGATTTCCCACGGGCGCTTATGACACGTCGGGCATCACTGATGATGACGCATTTGAGGCTTGGTCAGAGGTTGCTAACAGCGTCTCAGAGCACGAGCAGGTCAATATGCTCTGTCATCCAGATCAGATCAGCATCGCCACACGAAAATTATCCTCGGCCATTACCATTCACCCCTTTGAACTCGACGACGCTTGGTTGCGCGACACGGGACCTACCTTTGTTTGCAAAAGCGGATCACTCGGTGGCATTGACTGGGTTTTTAATGGCTGGGGAGATCACACTGCTTTTGATTGGCGGAGTGACGCCAAAGTCGCCAGTCACATCATTGAACTCACCGGTGCTACTCGCCTCGCCTCTGACTTAGTCAATGAAGGCGGTGGTATTACGGTTAACGGGGGCGGGGACGTCCTCCTCACAGAAACCGTGCAACTCGACCTAGGCCGTAACCCTAAAAGCAACAAGGTATCTGTGGAAAATGAAGTACACCCGCTTTTGGGCACATCGCGCGCAATATGGTTCGAGCGTGGTCTGTGGCGGGACTATCAAGACCATGGCACTCGCGGTCATGTCGATATGATTGCCGCCTTTGCACCCGATGGGTCTGTATTACTGCATCGGCAGTTTGATAAGAGCCATCCCGACGAGGCCCTTTGGCAAGACCAATGCCGCGTTTTGGAGGATGCCGGGTTCATTGTACGAGCAATGCCTGCCCCCAGAGTCACGCGCGACAACATCGGATGGGTCGATTACAGCTACATCAATCACTACATTGGTAACGGCTTTGTTTTAGTCCCTGCCTTCGGGGATCGCACCGACGAGCATGCCGTCGAAATACTGAAAGACCTTTATCCAGATCGGCACGTTGAGAGCTTGGATGCTCGAGTAATCTTTGCAATGGGCGGGGGTATTCACTGCATTACTCAGCAGCAGCCTGTAGCAGACGGTCAATAAAGGGTTCTAATCTCTTTACCCACGAATAGAGCCGGAAGTCGGAAGTCGGAAGTCGGAAGTCGGAAGTCGGAAGTCGGAAGTCGGAAG
>JAYOAN010000236.1:0-1644 GCA_038104285.1 Halieaceae bacterium | reverse complement strand
TTGACCGTAAACGCATAGATCGCTTCCATACCCAGATCTTCAAAAGCGACAACCTCAGCGTCAGTAATCGCTTTCGAGACAAGATATGCGGCGCCGCCAACAGCCATGAGATAGACCGCTTTGTGCTTGCGAATAGCCTCGATCGCGACCGGGCCGCGCTCTGCCTTACCAATCATGCCAAGCAGACCCGTATTCTCAAGAATATTGTCTGTGAACTTGTCCATTCTCGTCGATGTTGTGGGACCTGCAGGCCCAACCACCTCGTCACGCACAGGATCCACCGGGCCAACGTAGTAGATAAACTTGCCCTGCAAATTAACGGGCAGCTCCTCACCGTCGGCAATCATTTGCGTCATGCGCTTATGGGCAGCGTCTCGACCCGTGTACATCGTACCCGAGAGCAACAGTGTATCGCCCGGCTGCCACGTCAGGGTCTCCTCGCGCGTGACTGTATCGAGATCAACACGCCTGACCGACTCACCTGGCTCCCAGGTCACCTCGGGCCACGCCTCGAGATTGGGCGCCTCCTGATACACAGGGCCGTCGCCTCTTAACTCAAAGTGCGCGTGACGTGTCGCAGCACAGTTGGGGATCATCGCCACAGGCAAGGATGCCGCGTGGGTCGGGTAATCCATGATTTTTACGTCGAGTACCGTCGTGAGACCGCCCAATCCTTGGGCGCCAATCCCTAACTTATTCACGGCATCCATGATCTCGAGTCTGAGTTCTTCCGCTTTATTGGAAGGTCCGCGTTCGCGAAGCTCATGGATATCGACAGGGTCCATCAGCGACTCTTTCGCCATCACCATCGCCTTCTCGGCGGTGCCGCCAATACCAATTCCTAGCATCCCAGGTGGGCACCAACCCGCACCCATGGTCGGTACGGTCTTCACTACCCAGTCAACGATGCTATCGGAGGGGTTGAGCATGGCGAGCTTAGATTTATTTTCGGACCCCCCCCCTTTAGCCGCAACGCGAAAATCGACGGTACTACCTGCCACCATGCGCGTATGGATAACGGCCGGCGTGTTGTCCTTGGTGTTTTTTCGAGCCCCCGCCGGGTCGTCCAGAATCGATGCGCGGAGCTTGTTATCGGGGTGTAAATACGCGCGTCGAACACCTTCATTGATAAGGTCTTCAAGTGGTTGCGACGTCTCCCAGCGCACTTCCATACCAATGTCGACAAACACCGTGACAATACCCGTGTCCTGGCAAATGGGACGCTTACCCATCGCGCACATGCGGCTATTGATCAATATCTGCGCGAGCGCATCCTTCGCAGCCTGACTCTGCTCCATCTCGTAGGCCCGATGAACCGCTTGAACAAAGTCCTGAGGGTGGTAGTAAGAAATAAACTGCAGCGCGTCGGCTACACTCTCAACAACGTCACGGTCTTGAATTACCGTCATGGTTTACCTCTTAGAAAGTCCAATTTCTGTGCTTTTGATTCTGCTGCGTCATTCCACTGCATCACTGAACTGCCCTATTGCACTGCCGGCTGCGCGGGCGCAGGTGTAGGCACATCATCTATCGCATCAATCTCAGCGGATAAGGCTCGGATATCAGCCCGTAATTGGTTCACGTTCGTGTTCACTTGCTTGCGGAAATTGTTGATCGAGGCAACCCATTCCTCGTTTGCCCCAA
>JAYOAN010000069.1:1660-8710 GCA_038104285.1 Halieaceae bacterium | reverse complement strand
TCCAGCGGCTCTTCAGATGTCCTCTCCGAGCTCGGTGTGAATTTGACGGTGTCGCCTGAGGTGATTGCGGATTGTATCGATACCCTGGGCGTTGGTTTTATGTTTGCCCCAATGCATCACAGCGCAATGAAATACGCGGTGGGTCCCCGTCAACAACTGGCGCTGAGGACTATTTTTAATGTGCTTGGTCCTTTAACCAATCCCGCCGGTGCGCGCCGTCAGGTGCTCGGTGTCTTTAACGCGGACTTGTGCCCTGTTATGGCTGCCGCCTTACAGGGCTTGGGTAGTGAGCACGTCATGGTGGTTCACGGCACCGATGGCCTCGACGAAATCTCTATTTGCGGGCCAACCGAGGTTTGCGAGCTAAAAGATGGCTCTTTGAGAAGTTATCAAATTGACCCAAAAGAGTTTGGTCATCACCACGCATCCCTGGATGGTCTTTCTGTATCTACCGCTTCGGAGTCGGCCGCGCTTATCAAATCGGCATTAGGCGGTGATCAATCAGATTCGGCCTCAAAGGCGCGATCCATCATTGCGCTGAACGCAGGTGCTGGGCTTTATGTGGGTGGTCAGGCGTCGAGTTTGTCTGCTGGTATCCAGTTGGCTGAAGACACCATTAGCTCAGGCGCTGCCTTTGGTGTTATCCAAGCCTTTGCAGAAAAGACGCAAAGTGCTGCCTAGGCGAAAAAGGATAGAGGCATAACTAATGAGAAGCCATACACCTACTGTACTTAAGCGTATCTGTGATCGGAAGCTAGAGGAAATCGCCGAGAGAAAGGCGTTGACTGATGTAGTAGTTCTCAAGGATCGAGCGTCAGCAGCCGACACACCCCGAGGATTTATTCGAGCGCTCGAGGCGCGTCGTGAGCAGGGTGTACCGGGTGTCATCGCTGAAGTGAAAAAGGCGAGCCCAAGCAAGGGTATTATCAGAGCTGATTTTGACCCCGCGAGCATCGCGGCAAGCTATGAAGACGGGGGGGCGGCTTGTCTCTCTGTACTCACAGATATTGATTTCTTTCAGGGTGCCGACGCTTATTTGCAAGCGGCGCGTACTGCAACCAACCTGCCAGCTATCCGGAAAGATTTTACGTTAGACCCTTATCAAGTGTGGGAGTCTCGTGCGCTTGGCGCTGACGCCATTTTGCTCATCGTGGCTTGTCTTGAAGACGAGCAGCTAGCACAGCTCTTTGAAGAGGCGACCGCAGCGCAGCTGGATGTGTTGGTTGAAGTTCACGATCAAACGGAGTTGGAGCGGGCGCTCAAGTTAGACATTAACTTGATAGGTATTAACAATCGAGATCTGCACACGTTCGATACGCAATTAGAGACGACGATACAGCTACTAAGCGGCGTACCTGAGGGGGTAACTGTTGTTACAGAGAGCGGCTTACACACCTCAGGTGATATGCGCATGATGCTCGACAACAACGTATCAACGTTCTTGATTGGTGAGTCGTTTATGCGACAGCCGTCGCCAGGCGATGCGCTTGCTTCGATGGTAGCGGGCGCTCTCGCTTAAGGGGCTTCACTGCCGCCTATGGGTTCGCGAAGCACCATGATTGTCTTCCCAGCGACCGTGATGTAGCCATCACCCTCTAGCATTTTTAAAACTCTTCCTGCCATTTCTCGAGAGCAGCCAACCAGCTTGCCCAATTCTTGGCGCGTTACGCGGATTTGCATGCCGTCAGGATGCGTCATCGCTTCTGGAAGGGTTGTTAGCTGTATGAGCGAGCGATGAATCCGTCCGTAGACATCGATAAAGGTCAGGTCGGCGAGTTTTCTCGTCGTATTCTTGAGGCGTTGCCCGATCTGCGTGGTGAGTGCGTACAAAACGTCCGGGAAGCGCTGCCGGATAGCGTGAGAGTTGCGGTAGCTAATCTAGGCAAACTCGCACGCCGTTCGCGTCACAAGGTTGGCCGTTCTCGATTCCTCACCAAACAGGCCCATTTCGCCGAAGAACTCGCCAGGGTTGAGGTAGCTGACAACCATTTCTTGATCTGGCGCTTCGCTGTCGTCAACGATCACAGACGCTGATCCGTCGAGAATCAAATACAGGTCTTCGCTGGGATCACCCTGACGGAAAACCACCGACTTTGACTTCATTGTGATGCGCTCACAGTGCACCAAGAAATCCTCGGCGCTGGGAACACGTTTGCTCACTAAGTAATTCATGCTCATCACCATAATGTGATTTGTTGCACACTTAAAGTAGCATAGCGCCCACTAACGAGCGGTGCCAACAGCAATTCCCAATCAGCACAGTTGGATCGAAAATTAATTTCTGGAGTCGAATATGCAAGGCACAGTTAAATGGGTCGACGACGTTATGTTCGTTGGCGAATCAGGTTCAGGTCATAGTGTGGTGATGGATGGCCCCATCGAGCTCGGTGGGCGAAACCATGGTCTCCGCCCTATGGAGATGTTGCTGCTGGGAACCGGTGGTTGCGCTTTGTTTGATGTTGTGACGATGCTCAAGAAGTCGCGCCAGGATATTACAAACTGCCGAGTCGAACTGCAGGCTGAGCGTGCAGACGCAGTGCCCGCCGTTTTCACTGCGATTAACCTTCATTTTATTGTTGAAGGGAATGGCATCAAGGACAGCCAAGTAGCCAGGGCAGTCTCCTTGTCAGCGGAGAAATATTGCTCAGCCTCGATTACGTTGGCGACGGGTGGCGTTGAGGTTACGCATTCGCATGAGACTGTTTCACTTTAAGGTCGGCAAGTCAGTCAAAAGACGTCTATTCACTCCGCAGGTGGGGGTCCACTCTAAAGACCCCTGCTTAGTTCAAGGGCGACGGTCCGGGGTGAATACAACCAGGGTCAACGAGCTTTAGGATCAAACTAGGATTTAGCTTATACGCCACCCATGGCTTGCGCGGGTTCGTGAGACTCTTCAGACCCAGTAGGTGGTTTTGGTCATGAGCTGGCTAACACCTCGCATGGCTCGCTTGAGAGGTGCTGAGAATTCCTCACCACCTTGCTCAAGCGCGTGTGCGCCGTGCCGTTCTTCTTCCTCGAGCATCTTCTGAAGCACGAGTTGGGACTTGCGGTCGTCCTCTGGCAGTTTTTGCAGGTGCTCTTTGAGGTGTGCTGCAACGCCTTCTTCCGTTGCGTGAACAAAGCCGAGGCTGACCTTGTCGCCAATAGCGCCGGTAAGCGCACCCAGAGCATAAGAACTTGCGAAGAAAAGAGGATTAAGCCGGCTGGTATGCGTGCCCAGAGCATCCAAACGTTCTTCACACCAGTCTAGATGATCTTTCTCTTCCTGGGCGGCTGCCAGCAGTGCCTCTCGTGTTTCATCCGATTTGGCCACGAGCGCTTGGCCTCGGTAGAGTGCCTGCGCACAGACTTCACCGGTATGGTTGATGCGCATTAGCCCACCCGCGTGCTGACGCTCAGCGTCTGTGAGATCTGCCTCGCTATGATCAGTGGCTGGGGAGGGGCGCTCACCTGATAGCGACCCTGTGCCCGAGCTCACCTCACGCAGCGCGGTATCCACGGTTGCGATCAATCTATCTAGGCTGGTGAGTCGTCTTTGCATGTCGGCGTTCTATGTTTCTCGCTATGTGTCTTGGTCTGCAAGGTTAACGTGCTAGCGCCCGCCAACCAATATCGCTTCGATACTTCATCCCTTGCCACTGAATGGGATCAATAGCTTGGTATGCAGCGGTTGCTGCATCACTTAGCGAAGCGCCTCGCGCCGTAACGCAGAGTACGCGTCCACCTGAGGTGACAGTCGCATCGTCGGCGATCGCCGTTCCCGCGTGGAAAACCTTAACGCCCTGCGGCTCACTGCCAAGACCCGTAATGGGCAAGCCAGTAGGGCTGGAGGAGGGGTAATGCTCTGATGCGAGTACGACCCCGATCGTGGCATCGCTACTCCAAGTTACGGTCTCGCTAGGTAAGCGTCCCTCGCAGGCTGCGAGGCAGTGCGATGTAAGATCAGACTCTAGCCGCATCATAATTGGCTGCGTCTCTGGGTCACCGAAGCGACAGTTGAATTCGATCACTTTGGGTGCACCTGATGCGTCAATCATTAGTCCAGCGTACAAGAAACCTCGATAGCGATTGCCATCTTCCAACATGCCTTTCACTGTTGGATGGATAATCTCAGACATCACTCGCTCGTACACGGTGTCGGTGACTACGGGTGCGGGGGAGTAGGCGCCCATACCGCCGGTGTTAGGCCCAGTGTCACCCTCACCAACACGCTTGTGATCCTGCGATGTCGCCATGGGGATCACATCGGTGCCATCCACCATGACAATAAAGCTCGCCTCTTCACCTGCTAGGAATTCTTCAATCACCACCCGCGCACCTGCGTCACCAAACGCATTGCCAGACAGCATGTCGCGCACAGCGGCTTCCGCCTCGTCAACAGACATAGCCACAATGACGCCTTTACCCGCAGCAAGACCATCAGCTTTTACAACAATGGGCGCGCCTCGAGCCTGAATATAGGCGCAGGCCGCGTCGGGATCTGTGAAGGTGTCATATGTGCCGGTTGGGATGTTATGCCGAGCAAGAAACTCCTTGGTAAACGCTTTCGAGCCCTCAAGCTGCGCAGCAGCGGCTGAGGGGCCAAAGCAGTGCAGTCCTTCACCTTCAAAGTAGTCGACAATGCCATTTACCAAGGGTGCCTCAGGACCGACAACTGTGAGTTCACAATTGTTTGCCTTTGCAAAGCTCGCGAGGGCGCCAAAGTCACTCGCATCGACTGAGATATTTTCCAGCTTGGGCTCGGTCGCTGTTCCCGCGTTTCCTGGCGCAACAAATACGGTTTCGACCTGATCGGATTGGGCTAATTTCCACGCTAGTGCATGCTCGCGACCACCGCCGCCTATCATCAATACGTTCATATCAGTGTCTAAAGTGCCTTACGCCCGTGAATACCATGGCGATACCTGCCTCGTTTGCCGCGGCAATGATTTCATCGTCTCTGATCGAGCCGCCGGGTTGAATTACGGCTTTGATGCCGCGTTCAGCGGCGTTATCGATTCCGTCGCGGAAGGGAAAGAACGCATCTGAAGCCATCACCGCGCCGGCCACTTCGAGGCCAGCGTGTTCAGCTTTGATGGCGGCGATCCGTGCGGAGTTCACGCGGGACATTTGTCCAGCACCCACGCCGATGGTGCGCTCCTTCGATGCGTAAATGATGGCATTGGACTTCACAAATTTAGCCACGCGCCATGCAAAAAGCATATCGCGCATCTCTTGCTCACTGGGAGCGCGTTCCGATACCACCGTAAGGTCGTCTTGGATAATCACGTGGTCGTCGCGGTCTTGGATCAACAAGCCACCATTGACCTTTTTGAGGTCCCATGTCGGAGAGCGTTCGCCCCAATATCCGGTAGACATTACGCGTACATTGGGTTTTCCGCTGGCGGCCTCCAGCGCAGAAGACTCGATCTCAGGCGCTGTGATGACTTCGACAAACTGTGAGTCGATGATCGTAGAGAGTGTCTCCGCGTCGAGTGCTCTGTTGAACGCTATGATGCCGCCGAAAGCTGATTCGGTATCGGTCTCGAACGCCAACTTATAGGCATCGAGCAGCGTATCCGCTACCGCAACGCCGCAAGGGTTGGCATGCTTCACAATGACGCATGCGGGTTGGTCGAAAGATTTTACGCACTCGATCGCCGCATCCGCATCGGCAACGTTGTTATAACTAAGCGGTTTACCCTGGTGCAGTGTTGCTGTACCAACACCCGCTTCCGTTGCATTTCGATCGGTGTAGAACGCGGCGTTTTGATGAGGATTTTCGCCGTAACGCATCACTGAGCTGCGAGCAAATTGGAAATTCGCCGTCCTGGGGAAATCGCTCAACTTATCGCCGTCAAGACGCTTCCCGAGATAATTGGCGATAGCGCCGTCGTAGCCGGCAGTATGTTCGAATGCTTTGACAGCCAGATCAAAACGCAGCGCATCAGAGGTACCGCCATGAGCTGCAAGTTCTGATAAAACGCGCTCAAAGTCGCTGTTATCGACCACGATTGTTACGTCGCGGTGATTTTTAGCGGCAGCTCGCACCATCGTGGGTCCGCCGATATCGATGTTTTCGATCGCATCGGCGAGGCTGCAATCCGGGTTTGCGACCGTTGCCTCGAACGGGTAAAGGTTTACCACGACGAGGTCGATCGCACCGATGTCGTTATCTGTCATGACCGCGTCATCGGTTCCGCGTCGCCCTAAAATGCCGCCGTGAATTTTCGGGTGGAGCGTCTTTACCCGACCATCCATCATTTCCGGGAAACCTGTGTGATCAGACACTTCGGTGACGGGTACACTCTCTGACATCAAAAGGCGGCAGGTGCCACCAGTTGACAGTATTTGAACGCCTTGAGCAGCCAATCCTTGAGCGAATGGGACAACGCCGGTTTTATCGGAGACGCTAATTAGCGCGCGTTTAATGGGGGCGACTCTCGCCTCGGTCATAATGGTTTCCTTACTATGCAATTGCTTTGCGTCGTGTTGTGTCTACTCACGGTCTATGGAGTCTTAGAGCAGATTATGTTGCCGTAATTTTTTACGCAGTGTGCCTCTGTTAAGGCCAAGTAATTCTGAGGCGCGGCTTTGATTGCCCCCGCAGTACTCTAGGACTACGCGAAGAAGCGGCTCTTCGACTTCCGAAAGAACGAGATTATAAAAGTCTGTTGTGCCCTCGCCGTCGAGTGTTTCCATGAACTCCCGCACCGCGATTTCGACCGAGTGTCCGAGACCACCCTCGCGCTGACGCGCTTGCGATTGCGTCGTTTCATTTGTCATGCAGCGATGTCCTCCTCTGAGGCTACATTACGGTGAGGGTTCTTTGTTTCATGCGCTTCGATTCTTGTCAGGATTGAGCGCGATTCGTCACTAAAGAACTGCTCTTGTGCGTCCTGCGAGGTAAGTGCGTTAAAAGCCCGCTTGAAGAACAGATAGTCCTCGCGTAGCTCGGCTTCGAAAAACCAGCCAACATGTTTTCTCGCGATCTTAAAGCCCATGACGGCGCCGTGAAATTCGTAAAGTAGTCGACAGTGTTCTCTGACAAGTTGAAGGCGTGCTTCGGCG
>JAYOAN010000069.1:0-1560 GCA_038104285.1 Halieaceae bacterium | reverse complement strand
GAGCCCGCGGCCTTCTTGCATACCTTCTTAGCCGGGCAGCCCATGTTGATGTCGATCACTTGGGCGCCGCGTTCGACATTAAATTGGGCAGCTGTGGCAATGGTTTCTGGGTCATTGCCAACCAACTGCACCGAACGAAGTCCTGCGTCGCTACTATGAACGGCCCGCGACTGTGATTTGCGTGAATGGGCCAGTGAAAGGTCGGACGACATCATCTCCCCAACGGCAATGTCAGCCCCGTGTTTTACGGCTAGCTGGCGCATGGGTAAGTCTGTGACGCCGGCCATTGGGGCGAGCATCACCGGTAGATCACTTACAAAGGTGCCAAGCTGCATGAAGTCGTTCAAAGAAACGGAAAGCCCGTAGTGTAATAAAGCCTACTCCAAGGGTGAAGTCTGGTCAGTGGGTAGTATTAACCCTCCCTCCTGCTGTATTGGCGTGGAGCTTTCGAGGAAAATTATCGAAAAGTCGATAACTTCGGTAAAAACGCACAGATTGGTCGCGTAGTGCCGAAATCAGTGGACAGTGTTCGCTTGCTGTTGGAGACTCGGTGATTATTTCTGGGAAATAGGCGTGGTCGATATGGCCGATATACTCGTGTTACATGGACCCAACCTCAATTTGTTGGGTACGCGTGAGCCTGATATCTACGGCAGCGAAGACTTGCCCTCGATCAACGCGCGCCTTGAGCAAAGTGCGGCGAGCGCAGGCCGTACCTTGAGTTCGTTTCAAAGTAATGTCGAGGGCGAACTGATCGATGCGGTTCACGCTGCACGACTCGATCAGACACAGGCGATCATCATTAATCCTGCAGGGCTGACCCACACAAGCGTCTCTCTGAGGGATGCGCTTGCGGGTGTTGCCATCCCGTTTGTCGAGGTACATCTGTCCAACGTGTACGCACGGGAGCCTTTCCGGCACCACAGTTTTTTCTCTGATTTGGCAATTGGTGTCATATCCGGCCTTGGAAGTGCCGGTTATGACCACGCATTGCAGTTTTTATTGAACCGAAATCACTGAAACGAGTAATAACAAGAGATTGTAAAGGTGACCTTATGGATATTCGTAAAGTAAAAAAATTAATCGAGCTGCTCGAGGCGTCTAGCGTCGACGAAATTGAGATCAAAGAGGGGGAAGAATCTGTTCGCATTAGCCGCAATACGGGGGCCCCGATTGCCATGGCAGCTGCGCCCGTTCCTGCGGCTCCAGCCATGCCAGCCCCTGCAGCACCTGCAGCAGCGCCTGCTCCAGCCCCTGCTGCACCCACTGTCGATACGGATAACGCCGTTAAGTCGCCGATGGTAGGGACCTTCTATCGCTCTCCAAGCCCAGAAGCACCTTCGTTTGTCGAAGTGGGTCAGAGTGTTCGCGCGGGTGACGTCCTTTGTATCGTCGAAGCGATGAAGATGATGAACCAGATTGAGGCCGATCGCGCGGGCACCGTTACAGCCATCCACGCCGAGAACGGTGAGCCGGTAGAGTTTGATCAGCCACTCATCACAATTGCATAAGCGCCACTAGGCGAGGACAGATACCCATGTTGGAAAAGGTACTCATTGC
>JAYOAN010000068.1:3107-9031 GCA_038104285.1 Halieaceae bacterium | reverse complement strand
GATTTAATCGAAATAGCGATTGCTGACGGGCCTGTTCTATACGCAACGCGCGATGGGCGCTTTTTGCTGCTCAACGGCGATTTACTCGCCGTCTCTGAGACCACTGTTTCAAACTGGACGGAGCAGCGACGAACAAAAGAGCGCGTCGAACTTATTTCCGCCGTTGATATTGATGACATGATCGTTTTCTCACCGGTCGAGCCAGCGAAGGGGTATATCAACGTCTTTACCGATATTACCTGTGGCTACTGCCGTAAACTCCACCTCGAGATGGATGACTTAAATCGCCGCGGTGTTGAAGTGCGCTATCTCGCGTTTCCTCGGGGTGGTCTCGAGTCAGACGGTGCGCGTCAGCTGGCGACAGCCTGGTGTTCGCGCAACCGCGAGTCGACGTTGACGTCTTTAAAAGCAGGCGTTGAGATGCCAATCAACGAATGCGAGGGCAATCCTATTGCTGAGCATTACGCATTGGGTAATCGATTGGGAGTCCGAGGGACGCCTGCTATCGTAACCAATGATGGCCAGCTGATACCGGGCTATCGACCCGCAGCTGATATTGCAGCATTACTGGGTATCGATTAATTCAAATAGCCTGCGAAAACGCGCAAGGGAAGTAAATGAATCAGCAGTTCCAACGCATTGAGCGCTTGCCGCCCTATGTGTTCAATATTATAGGCGAATTGAAGCAGCAAGCGCGTGCGCGTGGTGAAGATATTATCGACTTTGGAATGGGCAACCCTGACCAACCAACGCCGCAGCATATCGTCGACAAATTAAAAGAGACGGTTGAGCGTGGTGATACCCACCGTTACTCACAGTCAAAAGGTATTCCGCGTCTTCGCAAGGCGATGTGTGACTGGTATGCATCGCGCTACGATGTTGATCTTGATCCTGAAACCGAGGCGATTGTGACCTTGGGCTCAAAGGAAGGGCTTGCCCACCTGGCACTTGCCACCACGGGTGTGGGTGACGCGATTTTGGTGCCCAACCCGTCTTATCCAATCCATCCCTATGGGTTTGTGATCTCCGGTGCTGACTTGCGCCACGTACCAATGACGGAGGATGGTGACTTTTTTGAGGAGCTGGATAAGGCCATCAAAACGACTTATCCACGTCCCAAGATGCTGGTATTGAACTTCCCTTCAAACCCAACGGGTGACTGTGTCGAGCTCGACTTTTTTGAGAAAGTGGTTGCCGTAGCGCGAGAACATAAGATCTGGGTTGTGCATGACCTCGCCTACGCCGACTTAGTCTTTGACGGATACAAGGCGCCCAGCATCCTTCAGGTGCCGGGTGCGCGTGATGTCGCAGTTGAGTTTTTCACGCTGTCTAAGAGCTACAACATGCCCGGCTGGCGAGTCGGGTTCTGCTGTGGAAATAAAGAACTCGTCGCCGCGCTCACTCGCATTAAATCCTATCTCGACTACGGCATCTTCACGCCGGTGCAGGTGGCTGCAATCTCGGCGCTCGAGTCCGATCAGTCCTGTGTCGAGGAAGTTCGACAAATGTACCAAGCTCGACGCGATGTGCTCTGTGACGGATTAAACAGCGCAGGGTGGGCAGTGACCCCGCCCAAAGCCACTATGTTCGTGTGGGCAAAAATTCCAGCGCCCTTCGATCAAATGGGTTCTCTGGAATTCAGCAAGTTACTCCTTAAGGATGCTGGAGTGGCTGTTTCACCGGGTATAGGTTTCGGCGAATACGGTGAGGGCTATGTGCGGTTTGGCCTCATCGAGAATGAGCACCGAACGCGGCAGGCGCTGCGGGGCATAAAAAAAGTATTACGCGCTGGGTTGCCCAGCAATTGGGGACAAGAGTGACAGACCGAACAGTACGCGTTGGCCTATGTGGCCTTGGAACAGTGGGGCAGGGTGTTCTGGCATTACTCAACGAGGGTGACGCTGCGATTACCGCGCGCTCAAACGCTCAGTTGGTAGTAACGCATATTGGCACCCGAACACCAAAGCCAGAGGTTGAAACGGGTGGTGCCAAAGATTCTCGCGATGTATTTGATGTGGCGCGAGACCCCAATGTTGATGTGTTGATTGAGCTTATTGGTGGCACCACTGTCGCAAAAGACCTTGTCATCGAAGCCCTACAACACAAAAAGCATGTTGTTACGGCGAACAAGGCACTGCTTGCCGACCACGGTGCAGCGCTTTTTTCACTCGCAGAGCAGCAAGGTGTTTCACTGCGATTCGAGGCTGCCGTCGCAGGTGGCATACCCATTATTGAAACAGTGAAGACCAGCCTTGCGGCAAATGAAGTGACCTCGGTTGCGGGCATTATCAACGGCACGGGTAATTTCATATTGACTGCGATGGCGTCGGAAGGACGTGCTTTCGATGACGTACTCGCTGAGGCACAAAAGCTAGGCTACGCCGAGGCAGATCCCACCTTCGATGTGGATGGCACGGATGCGGCGCAGAAGCTCGTGTTGCTGGCGTCGTTGGCGTTTGGTTCGGCCATCAGTTCTGATGCGCCTTACAAGCAGGGTGTGGATAGTGTTGCCCCTGAGGATCTCGAGTTTGCGCGAGAACTGGGCTATCGCATAAAGCATTTAGGAATAGCGAAGCGCGACAATGAAGCTCTCCAGTTACGCGTCCATCCAACATTGATCCCCGAAGGGAAAGCCATTGCTCAGGTCGATGGTGTACTCAACGCGGTCATGATTAACGCGACTGGCGTAGGTGAGCTATTACTGGTGGGTCCCGGTGCCGGCTCGCGACCCACGGCAAGCGCGGTCTGTGGGGATTTGGTGTCAATTGCGGCTTCACTTGCGCGCGGAGAAATCCCGGCCTCGCCTGGTATGGGCATACCTGTCGCCACGCTTGAAAAGACAACCATCGCAGATATCGCGGATGTCTCTTGCGCTTGGTATTTGCGCCTCAACGCTGAGGACAAACCCGGTGTTATGGCGGCGATAACTAAGTGCTTGAGCGAGCAGGGCATTGGCATTGAATCACTGATTCAAAAGCCGGACGCCAGCGCCAGCGCCCATGTGCCAGTCATCATCCTCACCGATTCAGCAACAACGCGAAGTCTTGATACGGCGGTATCCGCTATTGAAGCGATGCCATCGGTGGTCGGTAATGTGACCTGCCTTCGTGTTGAAAACTTTAATTGATAGGACCCGATCACCTATGTCCATTCGCTATGTAAGCACGCGCGGACAAGCGCCAGAGCTCGGTTTTGAAGATGTGCTTTTGGCTGGCCTCGCCTCAGACGGCGGGCTCTACGTGCCCACATCGCTGCCAAAATTTGATGAGGCTCAGCTGCGTGCAATGCAGGATATGTCTTATCCAGAGCTCGCTTATGAGATCGTCTCGCCCTTCATTGGCGATTGCATCAGCGAGCCGGATCTTCGGGCTATTCTCGAGGACACCTACGCAAGCTTTAGACACCCTGCGGTGGCGCCTATGGTTCAGCTTGACCACAATCAATGGGTTCTAGAGCTGTTCCAAGGGCCGACTTTGGCGTTCAAGGACTTTGCGCTTCAGCTGTTAGGTCGATTGCTCGATCACGTGCTGGC
This sequence comes from Halieaceae bacterium, assembly GCA_038104285.1. Classification (GTDB taxonomy): domain Bacteria; phylum Pseudomonadota; class Gammaproteobacteria; order Pseudomonadales; family Halieaceae; genus Luminiphilus. Next base: position 5,499 of record JAYOAN010000068.1, on the reverse strand, counting down.
CCGTCGCGGCGAAAAAGTCGTGATCATGGGTGCGACATCGGGTGATACAGGTAGCGCCGCTATCGAGGGCTGTAAGCGCTGCGATAATATCGATATTTTCATTCTGCATCCGCATGAGCGCGTCTCTGAGGTTCAGCGCCGTCAGATGACAACCGTCATGGCGCCGAATATTCACAACATCGCGGTGCAGGGTAATTTCGACGATTGCCAGGCGATGGTGAAAACGAGCTTTGTGGCTGAGCCCTTTTTACCTGATGGTCGCCGGCTGGTCGCGGTTAACTCGATCAACTGGGCGCGCATCATGGCGCAGATTGTCTATTACTTTTATTCAGCACTGGCCCTCGGCCGCGTTGACCGGCCGACAAGTTTCTCGGTACCCACCGGTAACTTCGGTGATATTTTCGCGGGTTACCTGGCAAAGCAGATGGGTTTGCCTGTCGAAAAGTTGGTTATAGCAACTAACCGCAATGACGTCCTGCACCGTGTGCTAACAGAGGGCGTTTACGCGAAGCTCTCGCTGGAGGCTTCTTTATCACCCAGTATGGATATCACAGTTTCCTCAAACTTTGAGCGCTTGCTTTTCGATCTTGCGGACCGTGATGGCGACGTCTTGCGCGGTTGGATGGAGACCTTTGCTGAGGGCGACTTAACACTGTCGGATGAGGCTCTGGAGCGCGCGAAACAGTTGTTCGACAGCGATCGCAGCTCAGATCAAGAAACCTGCGATGAGATCGCATCCGTCTGGAATAACCAAGGCTATTTGGTCGATCCACACACGGCGATTGGTACAAAGGCTGCGCGTGCGTGTCAGGGCGATAGCGATGCGGCAATGGTGACCTTGGCTACTGCCCATCCCGCAAAATTCCCGGCAGCGATAGAGGCAGCGGGTGTGGCAACACAAGCACAGTTGCCACCGCACCTTGCGGATCTTTTTGAGCGTGAGGAGGCCTTTGATGTGCTACCCAACGATCTGGCCGCGGTACAGCAATTCATGGCGAAAAACTGCCGCGCCTGATGACCAATGCGATCAAACATCGTCAGGGTGTGGTCTCGCCTGAGCTCGCGGCGGCGGCAATACCAGAGGCCGTTAAGAAGATTTACGCACATCGCGGTGTTGAGCGCCTCGACGAAATCTCACTGCCCTTAAATCAGTTACTGCCGCCAACGGCGCTCAAGGGTGCTCAGGAAGCGGCTGAGATGCTCGCTGACGCGATCGAGTTTCAGGCGAGCGTTGTTATTGTTGGGGACTTTGATGCCGACGGCGCAACCAGTTGTGCGCTGGCGGTGTCGCTGCTCAAGCAAATGGGGCTCGAGGAAGTCTACTATCTAGTACCTAATCGTTTTGAATACGGTTACGGCCTGACCCCTGAAATCGTAGGTATCGCTGCGCAGTACCAGCCCGACGTTTTGGTCACAGTGGATAACGGTATTGCCAGCATTGACGGCGTCTCTGCAGCGCACCAGCTCGGTATGAGCGTGATTATCACCGACCATCACTTGCCGGGCGAGGAGCTACCTGAGGCGGATATTATCGTTAACCCCAACCAGCCGGGTTGTTCGTTTCCAAGCAAGGCCCTTGCGGGTGTTGGGGTCATGTTCTATGTGCTGACGGCTCTGCGCGCAGAGCTTCGAAATCGCGGTTGGTTCGAGTCCATGAACATCGAGATGCCCAACTTGGCCGACTCCCTGGATTTGGTGGCCTTGGGTACGGTTGCCGACGTTGTGCCGCTCGACAAAAATAATCGTACGCTCGTTGCAGCGGGCATTGCACGCATGCGAGCAGGCCGAGCGAGACCAGGTATCGAGGCATTGTTCGAGGTTGCCGGGCGCGATATTAGATCTGTTACGTCGACCGATTTGGGTTTTGTCGCGGGTCCGCGCATCAATGCAGCGGGACGCTTGGATGATATGTCAGTTGGTATCGAGTGTTTACTCTCTGAGTCGACGGCGGCAGCGCGTTCCTTTGCGACGCAGTTAAACGACTACAACAAAGAGCGGAGAAGCATTGAGGGATCAATGCAAACTGAGGCGCTGGCGCTCGTGGAGAGCGGTGAGTTCGCTGTTAGCGAGTCAGACTTCGCGGTCACGCTTTACCGTGAGGATTGGCATCAAGGCGTCGTTGGTATCCTGGCTTCTCGAATCAAGGAGCGTTTCCATCGTCCAACAATCATATTCGCTCAAGTCGACGAGACGGAGCTGAAGGGGTCAGGCCGCTCAATCCCTGGTGTTCATATGCGGGACGTCCTCGACCGAGTGGCCACCCAGAATCCAGGGCTTGTAACGAAGTTTGGTGGTCACGCGATGGCGGCCGGTCTCAGTCTCTCGACGGCAAAGCTTGCTGAATTCCGAGTCGCGTTTAATCAGGCCGTCGCGGATGAATTAAAAGGTGTGA
>JAYOAN010000068.1:0-3007 GCA_038104285.1 Halieaceae bacterium | reverse complement strand
GCCGATGTAGACACTTGGCTGAGCCAGCGTCCTGCGGCTATGACGTGTGTGTACAAACCCTCGGTGAATGAGTTCCGCGGCGAGCGTCGACTTCAGCTGCAGCTTGATGTTATTTGGCCCGCTGTTGCGCCCTGACGCGCTGGAACAAAATAGCCTGCTCGGCTAAACTCGCCGCCCATTAATCGACTGGTATTACTCGTGGAAATTGCTCCTCTCATCAATCAGCTGAAAGATATCCGCGCACGAACCGATGTGCTTAGGGGGTATCTTTGACTTCGCTACAAAAAAAGAGCGATTAGCCGAGGTAGAGTTAGAGCTTGGCGAGCCCAGCGTTTGGGAGGATCCGGAGCGAGCACAGAGTCTCGGTCGCGAGCGGTCTTCACTAGAACTCGTTGTACACACAATCGAGGCCTTGGATGCAGGTCATCAAGACGGTGTTGACCTGTTAGAAATGGCGCAGGCTGAAGATGATCAGGAGACGGCTGACGAGGTCGCCAGTGATCTTGAAAAGCTTATGGCGCAGCTCGAGACGCTCGAGTTTCGCCGTATGTTCTCCGGCGAGATGGATCCGAACAACGCCTTCCTCGATATTCAGGCAGGGTCTGGCGGTACGGAAGCTCAGGACTGGGCTGAGATGCTGCTGCGCATGTATCTTCGCTGGGGTGAGAGCAAAGGCTTTAAGACAACACTCACCGAGGCCTCTGCGGGCGACGTTGCGGGTATTAAAAGCGCTACGGTCCAGTTTGAGGGAGAGTACGCCTTTGGCTGGTTGCGAACCGAAACGGGTGTTCACCGACTCGTTCGCAAGTCACCTTTTGACAGCGGTGGTCGCCGTCACACCTCGTTCTCCTCGGTGTTTGTGTCTCCTGAGATCGATGACAACATCGAAATTGATATCAATCCAGCTGATTTGCGTATTGATACTTACCGGTCCTCGGGGGCCGGTGGTCAGCACGTGAACACCACTGATTCGGCTGTACGTATCACACACGAGCCGTCGGGGACTGTGACCAGCTGCCAGACAGAACGCTCGCAGCACCAGAACAAAGATAACGCCATGAAGCAACTCCGCGCCAAGCTGTACGAGTTGGAAATGCTTAAGCGAAGCGCTGAAAAACAGGCGATGGAAGACAGTAAGGCAGATATTGGCTGGGGAAGCCAAATTCGCTCTTATGTTCTCGATGACTCGCGCATCAAAGATTTGCGAACTGGCGTTGAAAATAGGAATACGCAAGCTGTTCTGGATGGCGCGCTCGATCCCTTTATCGAAGCCTCGTTGAAGAAAGGCCTCTAAGTTAGGAAGAACTATGACTGATTCGGTGTCGGCTCCTGCTGAAGACGAAAACAAATTGATTGCGGAGCGCAGAGCTAAGCTTGCAAAGCTTCGCGAGTCCGGGAACGCATTTCCCAACGACTTTCGCCGCACGGCGTTAGCGGGTGACTTGCAGCGTCAATATGGGCACGAGACAAAGGAAGACTTGGCTGAAAAAGGTGAGTCCTTCGCTGTCGCTGGGCGTTTGATTCGCAACCGTGGCGCTTTTCTTCTAATACAGGATGGCTCTGACACGATTCAGCTGTACATCGACCGCAAAGGTTTGAGTGCAGAAACACTGGACGCTATTAAGTCCTGGGATCTCGGCGATATCGTCGCGTCCTCGGGCGTGCTCTGTAAGAGCGGTAAGGGGGATCTCTATATCAATATGGAGACGGCCCAGCTACTAACGAAAGCGCTGCGTCCTCTGCCCGACAAATATCATGGTTTATCGGATCAAGAGACACGCTACCGTCAGCGGTACGTGGATCTTATCGCCAATCCTGAGGTGAGAGAGACCTTTCAAATTCGCTCGAAGGTGATTGCTTTCATTCGATCCTTTCTGGATCGACATGGGTTTATGGAAGTCGAGACGCCAATGCTGCACCCCATCCCGGGAGGTGCGACAGCGCGTCCTTTCGCCACACATCACAATGCGCTTGATATGCCGATGTTCATGCGTATTGCGCCTGAACTCTATCTCAAGCGTCTAACGGTCGGCGGTTTTGAAAAAGTTTATGAGATCAACCGGAACTTCCGTAATGAAGGCCTATCAACGCGTCACAACCCCGAGTTCACAATGCTCGAGTTCTATTGGGCATACGCGGATTACCGCGATGCCATGGACCTCACTGAGCAGTTGTTGAGAGAGCTTTCTCAAGACGTTCTGGGAACAACCGTTATTCCCTGCGGTGAGGATACCGTTGATTTCAGTGCGGACTTTGCGCGGCTATCCGTGACCGAGGCGATTCTCAAGCACAACCCGAATTTGCAATCCGGCGATCTCGAAACCCGCGAATCTGCGGCCTCTATTCTGCAAAAGCTCGGTGTTGCAGTGAAAGAGGGATGGGGGCTTGGCCGTATCCACATGGAGATCTTCGAGGAGACGGCAGAGCATAAGCTCATTCAGCCGACGTTTATTACGGAGTATCCAACTGAAGTCTCACCCCTTGCGCGTCGAAACGACGACAACCCAGATATCACTGACCGTTTCGAGTTCTTTGTCGGTGGCCGCGAGTTGGCAAACGGCTTTAGCGAGTTGAACGATGCAGAAGACCAGGCTGAGCGCTTTAGGGCTCAGGTGGCAGAGAAGGATGCGGGTGACGACGAAGCGATGCATTTCGATCATGACTATGTGCGTGCACTGGAGTATGGCTTGCCGCCCACAGCGGGTGAGGGAATTGGGATTGATCGACTCGTGATGTTGTTGACGAACGCAGCTTCGATTCGCGATGTCATTTTATTCCCGCACATGCGCCCAGAGTAAATTTGTCACACTTTTTCAAAAAAAGTCTGTATTCTCCGCTCATGACAGCGCGCCACAAATCACGGGTTTTATTGGGTCTCTCACTGGCTTTCCTGACATTAGCGGGCTGTCAATCTATGCCCACTGAGAATGCATCGGTGGACAGCGCAATGCCCGAGCCTATGACGGAGCAAGTGGCGGTCGCTGAGCTCAATATTCCTGAATCAGTG
>JAYOAN010000067.1:2204-9057 GCA_038104285.1 Halieaceae bacterium | reverse complement strand
CTCAGGCGCCTGCTCGGGAGAAACAGACCAGCGCCACATTGACTCCTCAGGGGGACACCAAGGGTCTTCAAGTACCCCACCCTCATAAGAAATATGCAGTAGGTTTGCGTCCATCGAATAGGGCGACTTTTTAGACGCACTGGAAAAATCAACGGGAATATCGCGCTCCGCACAATAAGCCATTAGCGACTCTCGCGAGTTGAGATCCCACTCCCGCCACGGCGCGATCACTTGGATACCTGGCTTGAGCGCATACGCACCCAGCTCAAATCGAATCTGATCGTTGCCCTTACCAGTCGCGCCATGGGAAATCGCATCAGCGCCAGTTTCGTTGGCAATCTCCACTAAGCGCTTGGCAATTAGCGGACGTGCAATAGATGTTCCCAGAAGGTACTCACCTTCGTAAATCGTATTTGCACGGAACATGGGAAAGACGAAATCACCGACAAATTCCTCTTTCAAATCATCAATATAAATTTCTTTGACGCCTAGCGATTCAGCTTTCGCTCTGGCTGGCTCGACCTCTTCACCCTGCCCAATATCGGCGGTGAAGGTAACAACCTCACAGTCATAGGTATCTTGTAGCCATCGGACGATGACTGAGGTGTCGAGACCACCTGAGTAGGCGAGCACGACCTTATTAACATTGCTCATTGATTACTCCCTGATTAGGCGGTGAAGTTTACGCGCGCTGATGCCCGATGGACAGTCGATCACTGCTAAACTACGCGGGCAAACCGCAAAAGGGCTTCAAATGTCTCGCATCACCATCACTAAACCCGACGATTGGCATATTCACCTGAGAGATGGCGCCATGCTCGACCGAACCGTCAACGATGTTGCCGCCTGGGCAAATCGCGCGGTTGTCATGCCCAACCTGACACCGCCCGTCAAAACACTCGCCGACGCGGACGCTTATCGAGGTCGGATCCTATCTGCCTTCACGGGCAGCAGTGCCTTTGAGCCCTTGATGACTCTGTATCTAACGGATGCTACGACACCCGCCATAATCGAGGAGGCCGCTGCGTCTCCCTACGTATGCGGCGTTAAGTTATACCCTGCGGGCGCAACGACAAACTCTGCTGCTGGCGTCACGGGCCTGGAAGCTTTAAAGCCAACCCTCGCTGCCATGGAAGCTTGCGACCTACCCCTGTTGGTACACGGAGAAGTCACGGACCACGACATCGACATTTTCGATCGCGAAGCCGTTTTTATCGAGCGAACACTGGCACCACTAGTCGAGGAATTTCCCAATCTGCGCGTCATTCTTGAGCATATTACAACCAAGGACTCCGTCGATTTCGTCGCCTCGGCTCGAAACGGGGTTGCCGCCACCATTACGCCCCAGCATCTGCTTTTTGATCGGAACGACATGCTGGTAGGCGGCATCCGACCGCATCTTTTCTGCCTGCCTATTCTCAAGCGCCGATTGCACAAAGAAGCACTTCGCGCCGCCGCAGTATCGGGTGATCCGAAATTTTTCTTAGGAACCGACTCTGCGCCGCACACCGTTGAGACAAAAGAGGCCTCTTGTGGCTGTGCAGGCTGTTATACAGCCCATGCTGCGATGCCGTTTTACGCAGAAGTTTTCGAGGAGGAAGGTGCGCTCGATAAGCTCGAAGGGTTCGCTAGTCACTTCGGTCCCGACTTCTACGGGAAGGCCAGAAATACGGAGCAAATCACCATGGTAAAAGACGGCCAACTCTCCCCCGCGCGCTTAAGCTTCGGCGAGAGCACCGTAACGCCTCTGCGCGCGGGCGAAACGCTTTCCTGGCGCTTGGAAACCGCAGGATGAGCGAGTCCACTAAAATCAGTATCAAGCATCGGTTTAGAGGCTTTTTGCCGGTAGTCATCGACATCGAGACCGGTGGCTTTAACGCTGCGACTGATGCGATGCTCGAAATAGCCGCCACCTTTTTCACGCTTACTGACGAAGGCCACCTTGAAGTGGCTCATTCAATAGCTCGGAATGTCGACCCCTTTGAAGGTGCAAACCTCGAGCCGTCCGCTTTGGAATTTACGGGTATCGATCCAGAGAACCCGCTGCGAGAAGCCGTGCCCGAGGCCATTGCGCTGGGGGATATCTTTTCGGAAGTTCGGCGCGAAGTAAAAGAGCACGGATGTAATCGTGCGATCTTGGTCGGCCATAACGCGCACTTTGATGCGGGCTTTCTGAATGCGGCCGCGGAACGCTGTGACATAAAACGCAACCCGTTCCATCCGTTTTCACATTTCGATACATCAACACTTGCAGGTCTTGCTTACGGACACACAGTGCTGGCACAAGCCTGTAAACGCGCTGGCATTGAATTCAGTAATAGCGAGGCGCACTCTGCCGACTACGACGCTAAGAAAACCGCCGAATTATTCGCAGGGATTGTGAATCGCTGGCAGGACCTAGGGGGATGGACCTGGCCCGAGGATTCGTCATCGGAAGCCGAGTAGCTCAGCCCGATAATTCAGTGAGGATTTCGTCAAGCGCCTCAACGAGTTCGTGAATATCGTTAAGGCCCAGTAATTCATACTTTATTGCACTGCCAACGGGCAACAGCTGCAACAGCGCAAAACAAACTTCCCAAGCGTTCCCCGTGTTGACTGTCATACCCAACTTCCTGACCTCGGGATGACGCTGCAAACCTGCAAGCACATCGATCATTGAGCGTCCCGTCTCTGGCAATGCCACCTCAGGAAGCGCCGGATCGATATCAACCGAAGCCATATTTAGGCCCGAGTCCTCGCGCCAGGTCTCTTGAATATGAAATCGCGAGCCGCCTTCGATGGTGATGCCCAACAGTCCGTTGGGTAATTGATCCCAGTCAACAATGCTCGCCAACGTGCCATAACTGCCTAATTCAAGATTAGTCTTGGACGCCTGTGCGACTTCGGAGCCTGTGCGAATCCAGACAACACCGAACCCTGCTCCCTCGCGCATGCACGCGGAGATCATATCGATGTAGCGCCGTTCAAATATCTGCAAAGGCAGACGGCCGTGAGGGAGCAAGAGGGTACCGAGAGGGAAAAGAGGTAATTCAGTCACGCTTGTCTCCTAGAGGGTCGCTCATCGCTTCAAGATCAGTGAGTAACAGTAGCGCTTCCTCTCGCGAATTCCCGCAAAACTCGAGCTCTGCTCGAAATTGACTGCAGCACTCGGGGCGTCTTGGATCGCCAAAAAGCGCGCACATCCCATCGATATCGTGGTGCACACAGCGCTCACCTTTGGCTTTGCCATCGGGCATACCGAAAAAGGGGGTGTGAATGGCGGGCACGATACAACAAGCACCACACCCAGGCCTGCACTCCATTAATAGATCATCCGATTACTGAATCCGATTACTGGGACATCAGGCCCTCTCGGGGCCCAGCGGCTGAAACGCGATGATGAGTTTAGGCAGGAGTAACAGCGCACCCATAACAGCTGCAAGCATCGCCATAACAGTAAGCACACCAAAATAAATGCTCGGCGTGAAGTTTGAGAGTGTCAGCATAGAAAAGCCGACAACGACTGTCAGGGTCGTGTAGTACATCGCGCGACCAATACTCGAGTGGCTGCGGTACATCGACTCGCGGTAGTTCCCATCGAGTTCGAACTCCCGCCTGAATCGGTGGATATAGTGGATGCAGTTGTCGACGCCCATGCCAACGACAATGGCGGCAATCGTAATGGTCATAATATCGAGCGGGATTCCGGCCAAACCCATCACACCGAGTACTAAACCTGCCGCAAGAATATTTGGAGCCAGCCCTAATAAAGCGAGCGAAACGGACCTAAACAGCATGAGAAACATGATGCCTATCGCCACGAATACCGCACCGAGCGTCAATATCTGGGACGCGTAGAGACTTTGAAGCACGTTGTTGTAGAGCACCAACAAGCCGGTGAATTTGACGCGGGTTTCATCAAGGCCAGTATCAGCGAGAATCTGTGCGTAAAGTGATTCCAGATACTCAGCACGCCTCAACGTTTTGCTCGTCTCCATTGCCCGGACGGTGATCCTTGCCTGCTGTTCCAGGGGATCGTAGTAAGGTGCGATCAGAACGTCAGCGACGTCAGAGGGCAAACTTCGCTCAATAAGCGCGAGTTCAACGCCTCCCAATTTATCGTCGTATAGACGGTCCATGACGGAGAAACCCGTCGACAGTGACAAGACCTTTCCAGACTCGGGTCTTGCATCAACGATATTGTGAATTTGGTCAACGAGATTGCGACCTTCTAGTGTAAACCAGTAACCAATCTTCGCTGAGTTCTCGTCGGCAAACGAGACATCCTCAGCAAAGGGATCATCGCCCCACAAATCCTCCTCGTCACTGGTCAAGCTCTCGTTAAAATCGCCCTCGCCAAAATCGTCGCTAAATCCGTCATCATCGCCCGCGAAACTATCGTCCGCAGACACCTCACCGAAACTGGCAACTTCAACCACTTCACTGATATCAGCGTCTGAGACGCTCTCTACTGGCGGATACAAAATAATATCGAGCGGGATAGTGCCACCAAGTCGAGAGTCTAGAAGCTCCATGCCTTGGTAAATCTCGGTGGTGTCTTTGAAATAGTCGATGAATCGATTTTCAACTTGGATGCGTGATAGCCCGAGCAAAACAAGCAACACCAGTAATCCGGTCACTGCCAGCACAACACCGCCAAATCGCTCTACAATCGAAGCAAAACGTCGCGTCATGCTCAGAGTATCGCTCACACCTTTTGCTCCGGAGTCAGGCAATACTGTGATCAAAGCTGGCACCAGCGTAAAGCTGACCAAAAACGCCACAACAATTCCCGCCGTCATCATCCAGCCGAAGTCGATCACCGGTTTTATCCCAGCCACTACGAGAGAGGTGAAGGCAACCATGGTGGTGACTGCGGTGTAAAAACACGGAACAAACATCAGCTTCGCAGCCATCACTGCGCGATCCGCCCGCGCCAAATTGGGTTCTTTAACCTCTAGCTCCCGATAGCGGACAACCAGGTGTATTGCCAGCGCTAAAGCAACAACGAGAAGCACTGCGACGAAATTTGACGAGATAACTGTCATGCGCCAATCGGTGTAACCCAAAATGCCCAGCATCAGCAGTGCTGAAAGCGTACACACCGATATAGGGATCAACACCCACCGATAATCTCGAAATATGAGCGCCAACATAGCGATCATGACAAGGATGATCGACGAGCCAAAGGTGACCAAGTCGTCCTGAACGAAGTCCAGCATGTCCGCCGCGATCATGGGGACGCCGCCGACGAATATGCGGCTTTGGTCGCGATATTTCTCAGCGACTGCGCGAACATCCGCCACAAGCGCGGCCCGGTCTGCGTTTACCGTCCGCGTTGCCTTGTCATAGGCCAGTTCGATATCGGCGAGTTCACGCTCGACGCTCGCATCAGCTCCCTCAGCCACTGCTTTTCTCAACGACTTTCGCAAATCGCCAAGCCGATCGATCTCCTTATTTGGTTCTATCGTCACCTGAACAGCGGTTAGGTCACCGCCCTCGCTCACAACGAGATTTTTGTACAGCTGACTAGAGGTAAACTCACGAAGCGCCAGTGAGCGATCGACAGTCGGGTCTCTTAGGCTGGGTATCGAATCTAAATCCGAAAGATCGGTTAACGAAATGGGCGGGCTTTCCAATAATGGTACATCGAGTGCTGACGTCACCGAACGCACTCCCGACACCTGCTCGAGATCGGCAACCATTGCCGCTAACCCGGTTAGCGAGGCCTCGCTCAGCAACGGACTATCCGGCTCCCAAGTCATAATCAAAAATTCGTAACTCTCGTAGCGCTCGGTTGCCTCCTCAAAGAAAGCGAGGTCGGGGTCCCCCTGCAGTAACAAGCTATCGGACGATGCGTCTAAGCGAACCTTATCCAGCTGGGAGAATGCGACTGCGGCTAGCATTAGCGCAGTAACAACAACAGCACTTGCAAAGCGCGTTATAACGAGTTGATAAGCAGAGGACATTACAGCTCCGTGGTTGTCGCATTATCCGCGAGCGATTGTAACAACTGTTGATGCAAGCCAGAAAAACTTCCGTTGCTCATTATGACCAACTGATCGCCTGCTTGAGCATCAGCAACTAACGCATCATGAAGCGCCTGGACATCGTTAAATACGGTGTGTTTTGAACCTGTACTGCCACTTCCCGACAAGGACCAGCCTGATCCCTCTGGCTGGAACCAAAAAACAACATCAGCGGCTTGCGTGGCTGGAAATAAAGCGTTTCGATGCGTGCCGTCCTTCATAGTATTTGACCGTAGCTCAACAACCGCAATAACTCTCGCATTGCCTACAGCACTTCGAACACCTGATAGTGTCGACGCAATGGCGGTTGGGTGGTGAGCAAAATCATCGTACACACTAATACCTGCCGGCTCTCCAAGAAGCTCCAGCCGACGTTTAACGCCCTCAAATTTTGACAATGCGTCACAGGCAACCGTAAGCGGAACACCAACATGGGCTGCAGCCGAGACAGCCGAGAGTGCATTTTCCGCATTGTGACGCCCTATCAACGACCACGCGATTTCCCCTTCCTCGCCATGGGGTGATCGAATACGGACTTGACTGTAACTCTCTGTAAGACCTTCAACAGCCCAAGCGCATTCATCACCAACACCCATTCGTTCCGTTGGGGTCCATACACCGCGACTAAGCACCTCGTCGATTGCCTCGCCCTCAGCGGCAATAATCTTTCCCGAGGAGGGAACACATCGAATGAGATGGTGAAATTGCGTCTGGATTGCGCCCAAATCTTCAAAGATATCGGCGTGATCGAATTCCAGATTATTGATGACCAGCGTTTTAGGCTTGTAGTGAACAAACTTTGAGCGCTTATCGAAAAAGGCCGAATCATATTCATCCGCTTCAAC